>JAPKGD010000200.1 GCA_026648125.1 Bdellovibrionales bacterium
GTAAGGATTTACACTCCAATCCCAGCCTTCTCCCTCATCACCATCGTACCTTACGCCGAAGTGCTTATGTTCAATTCCAAGACCTGGGCCTTGTTCAGTAAAAGTTCGGTATTCGTCGTGGCTGTAAGTGTTGTTGCCACTTCCATAGGGCTCAATCCAAGAGTCCCGACGGGAAGAACCAAACAAGGTCCAATTCTTCTTTTTATAGACAACGCCAAAATCGTGATCAGAGGGATCATCAACGCCATCAATTAAAATCGAGCCCGTTTTGCCAGTGTTGAACTTTTCGTTACCGTCAAGCTCATGAACCTCGCCGGCTGCTCGATAGTACTGCCCCCAAGCCAAAAC
Organism: Bdellovibrionales bacterium; assembly: GCA_026648125.1. GTDB lineage: Bacteria > Bdellovibrionota > Bdellovibrionia > Bdellovibrionales > UBA1609 > JAIBAM01. Next base: position 349 of record JAPKGD010000200.1, read on the forward strand.
ATCGGTGTCGCCAGAAGCGCTGCCCGTCAAAAAGCGCACGCGCTGTTGGCCGTGATCGCCTTTAGAAACATCAACCGACATGGTGTCATTGTCTTTGCCTTTTTTGGTGATCAAATTGATCACGCCACCAAGAGCCACGTTTCCATACAAGCTTGAGCCGGGTCCACGAAGGACTTCGATGCGCTCGAGGTTGTGTAGGGCGATGCCGTAGCCAGGACCTGCCGTCAGATAAGAGCGGCTATTGAGGCGATGACCATTGACCATGATCAAAACCTTTTGTTGCGAAGTCGCGTAAATACCTCGAGGCGCAAAGTTCAATTCGTTGCGGTCTTCCGCATCGGTATAGCCAGGAACAAACATAATCATAGCTTCATGAACTGTTCGTACGCCGGCGTTTTGAATCATTTCTTTGGTGATGACCGTGATTGGCACTGGTGCTTCGCTCAATGGCTCCACTTGCTTTGATGCCGATTCAATCTTGATATCCATCAGGTCCGCTAAGCTGACGTCATCAAGGTTTACGTTGTCTTGTGCTTTGGCCACGGTCGCTACGAGAGCGGGGGCCAACAGCAGTGCGGACAAATGCCTTTTGAAGGTCATGTTGTCTCTCCCCCTGTATATGTTGATGTTCCTAAACAGAACTCAATAAGTGTTCCTGAACTTTCGTCCAAGATCAAAGGGGGATCTAAATCTTACTTATCTATTGGAGCGGGTTGTCAATGGGCTCATGGCTCAGCGGAAGCAAAGTTCTCCTGCGGAGCAAGTTTGCGCAAAGAAATCACGGTCAATAACTTGCCGTCGTATTTTCCGATTCCCATAAAATAGGCGCGTTCTTGGTTTTTCTCTGTGGATGCAGCCTTGCGATCAAGATCTGCTTCAGGCAAAGCCGCCACGGCCTGCACTTTGTCGACGGTTGCGGCAAGAGACCCTAAATCCGTTTCGAAGACCAACTGAGCAGCAGGTTTTTCAGCGCCCTTAATTCCTAGTCGTTCACGGATATCGATGACGCCTACAATTTCACCACGAATGTTTATAACGCCTTTGTAGTAGCTGGGCGTGTGCGGTACAGGTTTGGCGGTGTGAAACTCGATCACTGAGCGAACTTCAATCAGGGGAGTGGCGAAGAGCTCATTGCCGAGTTCAAAAACCAGGTACTTGTCTGCGGCGGCACTCTCGTTGCTATTGTCGATCATTGGTCACTCCTCAACTGTAGAGTTCAAAATATTTTCGCGCCATTTCGTTTAAATTCAATATCAAACTGGGTTCTCCGTTGGCCAAAATCGTAGAACCCCCAAAAAAGCTGACACCAGCCAGAGAGCGGATAACGGGTCGGACAAAAATTTGTTGTTGGCCAATGACCTCATCAACGGCGAGAGCGATCAGTTGATCTTGATGGGGGACAATAATCGCTGGCTTGCCCTCAAGCAGAGCGTCCCTTGCTTCTTGGGCCAATGTGGTGGAGTGCCGCAAAAATGCGGACATGGACTCAACGGGTACAATTCTTCCGCGCAGGTTGATCACTTGCCCGCGCCCAGCTTTCACACTCTGAGCATTCAATTCCTTGAGATTCACGACTTCAGATAGCCCTTGGTTAGGGATGGCGTAAAGGCAATTTTCTACGGTGACGACAAGCGCATCTAGGATTGATAGATTGGTAGGGAGAGTGATGCTAAAGCGGGTTCCCTTGCCAACGGTGCTCGAAACATCAATGCGTCCACCCATCTTTCGCACCACATCGCTGACTACATCCATACCCACCCCGCGACCGCTGACATCACTGATCTCTTTGGCCGTCGAGAGTCCGGGAATGAAGATAAGCTGTTGTTTCGCCTGGTCGGTCATTTCGTGTCCTTCTGGGATCAGGCCTTTTTCAATGGCTTTTTTACGGACTCTTTCTCCATCGATACCACGACCGTCATCTTCAAAGGTGAGGGTCACGCCCGAGGCACTGGTTTCGGCAGAGATGCTTATAAATCCAACGGGAGATTTTCCGGCTTGCTTACGCTCCTCCTCGCTTTCGAGTCCGTGATCTACGGCGTTGCGGGCTAAGTGAATCAGTGGCTCGTGCATTCTCTCGATGACGATTTTATCGAGATTGACTTCGTCCCCTCGGCGAATCACTTGAACAGACTTTTTAAGCTTGGAGGCCGTTTCTTTAGCGACTCGCTCGGCTCTTTGAAACAGACCCTCCACCGGGACCATGCGTAGGCTGAGCGCCGTATCTTGAAGATCTTGAGTGAGTTTCGTTTTGACATCAATGACTGTGCGAATGGCGCTCTGATTCATGGTTCCTTCGCGGCTGGCGCGATCTAAAATCGCGTGATGGAGAGAAAGCTCTCCCACGAGCTGAACGAGGTGATCAAGCTTTTGAGCTGAAACACGCAAAGTCTCATCGCGAGGTTTGGGCTCGGAGGTTTCTTTGGGTGGAGTACTCAAGTCAGGCCGTATGGTTTGTTTCGCCTCGAAGCTTACGGCTTGAGCCGCAGCATGATTGGCTTTGTTGAGGTCGCCACTTCCTGACAATAACACCGCAAAGGCCGCTTCCAAAGAGGTCGAATCAGGCTCGGCCATTGGATTTGACTTGAGCTGCTCCATCCAGTTTTTGAGAAACTGTTCCATCTGCAAGAGAGTTTGAACAACCTGTGGAGTGAGCTTAGGCTTAAGACTACGCAGTTCCACGAGGTAGTCCTCAAAGCGGTGCAATTTTTTGTATAGAGATTGAAGTCCAGTGAGACCGGCCCCTCCTTTGAGGTTGTGAGCACAACGCAAAAGGGGTTCAAGAGCGGAAATGTCATCCGCCTCTGTCATTTTGAGACAGGCACTCTCCCAAGAGGAAAGAGCATCTCTTGCGTCTTCAAGAAAGATTTGTAGCAATTCGAGATTTACTTCTTGGCTCACTTCACAAGAGTAACAAAAAGAGATTGGTGGGACTATGTTGATGCCTCTGGTTGAGACCTAGGGCCAGATAATTCGCGAGATCCCCTATGGTTAGACCCCTTAGATTCCGAAGAGGGGAACAGACTTGAGTAGGGGAATTTATGAGCTCAACAATGTCGATTGCAGAAAAATCAGTTTTAATCGTCGACGATATGAAGACGATTCGAGTTAAATTGAAACAGATCTGCACACAGATGGGGATTCGCAACATCTATGAGGCGGCCGATGGCGTAGCGGCCCTCGAAATACTCAAAACAATGTCCGTCGATCTCGTTCTTTCCGATTGGAATATGCCGAACATGACCGGTATCGAGCTCATTCAAGAAGTTCGAAAGATTCAAAATTTTGCGAATTTGCCCGTCATCTTTATTACGGCAGAAGACCAGAAAGAAAATATCCTTAAGTCCATAATGAGTGGCGTAACGGATTACATTGTTAAGCCCTTTCCCGACGCCATTGTAAAACAAAAAATATTTGGTGCGTTTAAGATTCCTGCTCCGAGGGAATAACCACAATATGAGTGAAGCGACAAAGATCGTCGATAGAGTCCTTGAACGAATCCATTACATTCATCTGCCAAAGGTGTTAACCGCAGCAGATCTTGTCTTCATAGAGGCTCAATTAAATAGCTGGAAATCTTTGGATGTAGAAATCCATGTGATCGATATGGCGGGTCTACCTCAGGCCCACCACCGGTTCTTTGTGGCCATGAAGAACTTCTCAGACATGATTCAACCCCGTCGGCTCGTCAGCCTCAACATGACAGATTCGGTCTACAAAGAAGTGGTCAACCGAAATTTGGAGACAACTTTCAATCGGATTCTGCAGTTTCCCGATGATCTCTATGCAAAAAAGAAACTAGGGGACGATGAACTTAAGCGCACCCTAATCCGCTATATGATTCGGGCCGCATACTCGGCTGTTGAAGTTGCACTACGTTCGACAGTATCCTGCGATGAGAACTATCTCGCCAAGGCGGAGAGCGTTCCCTATAGCCAATTTGATATGATGGCTGTTGTTGACGTCAAAAATGATTTTTTAAAAGCCCAGTTTCGACTTTGTGCCTCCGCTGAAGTTTTAAGAAAGTGTGCGCGCGCTATGCTTGGGCCTGATGCGAGTATCGACCAGGAGGTCATCGACAGTATGGCTTCCGAATTGCTCAATCTGATCTATGGCCAGGCAAAGTCTCACCTTAACGATAGAGAGTCGTTTCGATTGCCTCCCGTTATTCCTAAGGTCATAGGAAAAAAGCAATTTTCAGAGATTCGCCGCTCCTCCTCTCCGCAGCAACTTTCAATTTTGCCCTTGGTCACTCCCTTAGGTTCCTTTTATGTTGAAATTGATACGGGGAGCTTGGTCTAAGGTCGAGTCCTAAGAGTTAACTCGACTTGTGGGTGCCGCTCAAAATTCCGAATAAATAGGGAGATTATTCTTCAACAATTTTTGGGTGAAGCTATGCCGGATTTTGGTGGTTCTTTGCAGAAACGACTCTTTGTAGTTTTGCTTTTGTTCTCGTTGAGCTTGAGCGGCCTCTGCGGGTCAGCGCTGTACGCTCTTTGGACGGCCAAAGCAGAGGTGGCTTCGGTCATGAGCACTTCAG
>JAPKGD010000201.1 GCA_026648125.1 Bdellovibrionales bacterium
CGAAGATGAAATGCGTCGCAGATTTAATGAACTTGCTGATCGTTATCTTCGCTCAGCTCGCAAGATTATTTCTCGTGAGGAGGCATCGGGGCCCGTTTCAGAGTCGATGGCCTCAATGTTTATATCAATTGTGCTGGTGTATATCGGACTGATGACCATTCGTGGCGAGCTCAATGTGGGAGATTTTATGCGCTTTGTGGCAGCGATAACCTTGCTGCAGGATTCCTTAAAGAAGCTTCAGGCAGGATACATGAAGCTTCAGCAGTCTTCGGTGGCACTTGATCGCCTTAAAGAAATACTTGAGAACGACAGTATCGTTCCCCAAATTGCATCTCCTAAACCATTTCCAAAGACCTGGGAAACAATTGAATTTAAAAATATCGATTTTTCTTACGACCAAAAGCCTGTTCTCAAAAATATCAACTTAACCATTAAGAGAGGCGAGCTCGTGGCTTTGGTCGGCGCAAGTGGTAGCGGAAAGACAACTCTCACCAATCTTTTGCCGCGATTTTTTGACCCCACTGGAGGTGACATTCTCATTGGCGGGGTTTCAATTCAAGATATGGACCTAAAGGATTTGCGACAGCACATTGCCTTGGTCTCTCAGGATGTCTTTTTATTTTCAGACAGTATCGAAAGAAATATCTGGGCAGGTGATTTTTCTAAGTCCTCACATGGCGTGCACCAGGCCGCGAGACTGGCCAACGCCGATGGCTTTATCATGCATCAGAGCGACGGCTATCAAGCTCGCGTAGGAGACCGTGGCAGCTTACTCTCGGGCGGCGAAAAGCAGCGTATCAGCATTGCCCGGGCCATATTCAAAGATGCGCCTATACTTATATTAGATGAAGCCACCAGCGCTCTCGATTCAGAGAGTGAACTCGAGGTCCAGAAGGGCCTCGACCACCTCTTAAGTGGCCGAACCGCACTCGTGATTGCCCATCGCCTCTCGACCATAGCCAAGGCAGACAGGATTTTAGTCCTGCGCCAAGGTCAAATCATTGAAGAGGGCTCACACGATGCCCTGCTCGAAAAGCGGGGAGAGTACTTTCGCTTCTATCAATTGCAAGCGGGCATGTAATTTAACAAAGGCGTCTATCTTTCGACATGTCTCACCTTGAGAAGGTCTAGTCGTTTCATACTGTTGCTGCGAAAAGTGACTAAAGTTTGGTAACGCCACTCAAGTCCCCACAGTCAGCTGTCGATAAGAATTTTGTCAAAGGGTTATACAAGGTTCGCCTTGGGGGAAAGGGTCAACCATGATCAATTGGGATGAGTTCGAGCATATACACGTTATTAAAAAGCTAAAGCAGATTCTAAGTTCTTGGTGGAACATCGATGTGGTGTTTACAGACGAGCGCGGAGCTTTAAGGATCTCTGATCCTAAGAATGCCCGCTACGTGAATCCTGCGGTGGCGACGTTCTTAAGTAAAGAGACTGCCATCGATTCACTGGGTGAATCTGTGCAAAAGGCTCTTGAGGACCTGCGCGTGTCTTCAAACCGATATTCGATTCGTAAATGGGACACGGCCGGCTTTGATGTGGCAATTGTTCCCATAATGATTGACAACGATTGCATGGGTACCGCTGTTGCTCTTGGATTTTTAAAGGATGCGACGGCACCCGCTCGCCTCAACGAGATACGTGAGCGCATGGCCATATTTGGCGCCTCTGGCGACCTGATTTCACAAGCACTCAACAAAGTTAAGTACATTGAAGATCAAGATCGCGAGCACTTTGTAGATCTCGTAGAACTCGTCGCTCAAGAAGTTGTGACGCTTCACCTCGAGATCACATCGCGTGAAAATCGAATCAAAGAGCTCAACAAAGAATTGGGTAGTCGCTACAAGTACGACAGCATGATTGGTAAATCCAAGCCCATGCAAAATCTCTATGCTCTACTCGACAAGATCAAGACGGCAGATAGCACGGTTTTGATTCAAGGTGAAAATGGAACTGGTAAGGAATTGATTGCCAAGGCCATCCATTACAATTCAAACCGCAAAGACAAGGCTTTTGTAATTCAAAACTGCTCAGCGTTTAACGATAACCTTTTAGAATCAGAACTCTTTGGTCACACTAAAGGTTCGTTTACCGGAGCCGTACGTGACAAAAAGGGTCTCTTTGAAATCGCCGATAAGGGAACATTCTTTCTCGATGAAATCGGTGACACCTCTATGACCATGCAGGTTAAGCTCTTACGTGTTCTTCAAGAGGGCACTTTCTTGCCGGTGGGCGCGCTTGAGCCACGCCGAGTAGATGTTCGAATCATCGCTGCGACCAATCGTAATCTCAAAGAGATGGTGGAGCAGGGAACCTTCCGAGAAGATCTTTATTACCGTCTAAATGTAATCAACTTGCGAGTTCCACCACTCCGAGAGCGCAAAGAAGATATTCCTCTTCTTTCGGAGTTCTTTCTCACTAAGTCCCAAGGCGCACAAGGCGACGGAGGACAGAGAAAAATTCTCACCAAGCGAGCTCTTGAAAAGCTCTACGACTATGCTTGGCCTGGTAACGTTCGTGAATTGCAGAACGAGATGGAGCGACTGGTTGTTCTCTCTGGAGTCGAGAGTAAAATTACGGCCGACATGCTTTCACCTAAGATTCTTGATGCTTCCGAAAAAGGAAAAATTCAGGGTGCCCGAATTCACGGCAAACTGAAGGATGCTTTGGAAGATCTTGAGCGAGAGATGATCAAAGAGGGCTTGCGCCGAACGGGCTGGAACAAATCAAAGCTCGCCAAGGAGCTTGGCATCAGCCGCGCAGGCCTTATCATGAAGGTTGAGAAATACGGCCTCGACAAGCGCAAAATGCTCAAATAGGTACCTGGTTGTTTTTTGGCCCGCGCCGCACCAAAAGCGGCGTCCGGGGCTCTGGCTGTTTGATTAAATTTGAATATTTGAAATCCGAGGGGTGAAAGAAATTTCACCCCTTCTTATTTTTCATCTCCTGCTGCTTGAGGGCCAAAAGACAACCAGGTACCCAATTGTTCGACGGGTTAGAATTAATTTCCCTTTTCTAGGGGCGTAGGGGTCTTATATGCGGGGCCAACGCTGGAGTGGCGGGCATAACTCTTGCCTAATAGCCCAACAAGTTGGTTGGGAGAAAAATGTCAGTATCATCATCTTCATATGCTTCGAGCGTACAAAGTTTAGTCACTCGGTTAGCAAAGATTATTAAAGCCCGCTATGATGCGGAGATCTCCTTTAGTTGGCTTTCCGACCTTTCACCAGAAAGCCGGGCCGCCTTGGTCTCTGAAACTGGCAGCGTCAAAGGTTCCACGGAAGCCCCATTGTCCTATGTGTTTCCTGTTTTTAGCCACTACCGGCTCGTGGGCCAAGTGGTTGTTAAAGGACCTCGAGGACTGAACTCCAGCAAAGCCGAAGATGAAATGCGCGATCTCGTCGAACTCTTTTTGGATCACAATTTGGCTCTCAGCGACCAAATCGAAACTTTAGATATGATTCAAAGCCAACTCGAAAGCGCCCAGGCCTCTGTGGATACAGATAACGTTATTCCCATTCGCCGATCTAAAACCAATCCCGAGTTGAAAGGCGCGCTTCGAAGTAAACCAAAACCTCGAATTGGCTTTGCTTTGCCTACATTTATAGAGGGCCTCTCGTATGCAGATATGCGCAATCTCGCGCTTGAAATTCACGAACTCTCAGGCCGTTATGCTTTTCTCCACTTAAGTGATTTGGCTTGGACGAGTCGCGACGAACTTGCTGACCTCGGCCCCATCACTCTTTACGTTCCCGACATTGGTCTTCTCACATTTGAAGAACAGAGAAAGCTGGGAGAACATCTGCGATCCCGGCCAGGGGTCGATACTCCCCAGTTCATTTTTGGCAGCCTTTCGACCTACAAAGAGCTTCGAGAAAGCAATTTGGTCGATTCCCCTCTTCTTGAGGCGGTCTCTGTTTGCCGCTTGATCATGGATCGCCCATTCATCGAATATAAAAAGGCCGGCATCGCTGAATTGTTCTTCTCTGGTCTTGTGCGCAATCCAAGTCGAACGGATCACCTCAACTAGCTCTCTTGCCTTTTTCTCTCCCCTTTGTAAGCATAGAAGCTGCATCGAGGGGGCCCATTGACACGTTTAGAATTGCTTAAAAAGAGTCTCGGCGAATCGGCTATGACCTTTTTGGAGAAAAATTTTGGTTCAGACGATTTTGAGGTCGTGTCATTGGCCGGCGATGCCAGCACTCGTCGATACTATCGGGTGGTCTTTGCTGACAAATCCTGGGTTCTTATGGCTTGGGAGCCCTTTAAAGATGCCGAAAGCTTTCCTTTTCTCAATGTTCTCAAACATTTCGAAAAGCACCAAGTTCATGTGCCTGAAGTCATTGGATTTTCTCCTGCCGATGGGCTGGTTCTTTTAGAAGATCTTGGCGATCTGACTTTAGAGCGAAAATTTTGGGTTTACATAAAGAACCGATAGGGGTTCTGTACGTCGAAGCCAGGATCAACGTACTTGAGGATTCCTCCAACTTGCCGGGACGCCTCAAGGGTGATGGGCAACCTTCCATCGAGTTGTGTCTTGTTCCAGTTCATCTTGCTGAGAGCAAGAACATCCTTTGCGTTCTGAGAAAGGGACTCGTCGAGGTGCGAACCGCGAAGCATCACGGGACTCGGGATATACGGGCCAGGATATGTCCTGTAAAAGTCCACGCTGCCCGTCGTATACAGCACTCCTTCGGCAGAATCCAGTTCTAATAGCGTGCCTCGCAATGGCGGGTATTCGCCCTTCCTGAACAAACGGATAAGGGTCTGACCTACCGCCACATAATCACGCATGTCAACTCGTTCCTCCATGACAGCCTTCTCGAATCCTTCGACTTCCTCCGGTCTGAAGGTTGACGACTTGTGAACGACGATTCGGGC
>JAPKGD010000202.1 GCA_026648125.1 Bdellovibrionales bacterium
GAGCTGATGAAGGCCTTGGTCGAAGAAGTGCGTCAGGAGTCGGCCGGCAAACTGCAGAAAATTGAAGAAGAGGCGATGGCTGAGGCCGATCGGCGGGCCAAGCGCGCCCTTGCCATTGCCATTTCGCGCTATGCTTCTGAAGTGACCACCGAGCGGAGCGTTTCAACGATTCCGCTTTCTGGCGACGAGATGAAGGGTAAAATCATTGGCCGCGAAGGACGCAATATTCGAGCCCTTGAGGCGGCTTGCGGAGTGGATTTGATTATTGATGAAACGCCAGAGACGGTGATTATCTCATCGTTCGACCCCGTTCGTAGAGAAATCGCCAAAAAGGCACTCGCACGGCTAATGGAAGATGGTCGAGTTCACCCGGCCCGTATCGAAGAAGTTGTCGACAAAGTAAAATCCGAACTGACGAACACCATGAAGGAAGATGGCGAAAAGGCGGCCTTTGACTTGGGAGTGATCGGTCTCAATTCATCTCTCATTAGTCTCCTGGGCAGCCTCAAGTATCGTCAGCAAGATGGTCAAAATTTGCTTTCGACAAGTATTGAAGTCGCTCAGATTGCCGGTCTGATTGCTGGTGAAATCGGCACAGATGTTAAATTGGCCCGCAGAGCGGGTCTACTCCACGCGATTGGTCGTGCATTAGATCATAGCTACGAAGGTAGCTACGCTCTGGTGGGATCTGAATTCGCACGTAAGCACGGTGAGAAAGATGATATTTGCCACGCCATACGCGCACACACGGGAGAAATTCCTGCAGAATCCGTGCTGGCCCATCTTCTTCAGTCCGCTTACAACCTGTCTAAGTCTCGCCCGGGTGCCCGCCGTCAAAACTTGGATTCTTATGTTCGAAGACTTGCGGATCTTGAATCAGTGGCCAATAGCTTTGATGGTGTAGCCCGTAGTTATGCGATTCAAGCCGGCAAAGAAATTCGCGTTCTCGTGGATAGTGGCAAGGTCACTGACGAGCAGGCGATCATGTTATCTCGAGATATCGCGCGAAAGATTGAGCGGGAGTTGAACTATCCTGGTCAAGTTCGCGTTAACGTGGTTCGAGAGACTCGAATTGTTGAGCACGCGAGGTAAGTTGTGGCGTTTGTCGATCCAGCCGAGCAGCTGCGTGAGTTAAAAAAAGGGGCGGTGGAGATCGTCTCGGAGGCGGAGCTTTTAGAAAAGCTGAAAGCGTCGCAGAAGAGCAACAAGCCCCTGCGCATTAAGGCCGGCTTTGATCCGTCACGGCCCGACTTACATTTGGGGCATACTGTTCTTCTTAATAAGCTTCGTCAGTTTCAAAAATTTGGCCACCACGTGATCTTTCTCATTGGTGATTTTACGGGAATGATTGGCGATCCGACAGGGCGCAATGAAACTCGTCCGCCCTTGAGCGAAGAGGAAATTAAGGCCAATGCGGCCACCTACGCGAGACAGGTCTTTAAGGTTTTGGATAAAGACAAGACCGAAGTGGCTTATAATTCGGTGTGGATGAATCGCTTTACGCCAGCGGATTTTTTGAAGCTTCTCGGGCAATACACAGTGGCACGAATGCTTGAGCGGGAAGATTTTCATAAGCGATTTAAAAACCACCATCCCATTTCTATTCACGAGTTTCTTTATCCCCTCGTGCAGGGATACGATTCGGTGGCATTAAAAGCAGATGTGGAGTTGGGGGGAACTGATCAGCACTTTAATCTTCTGGTGGGGCGGGAGTTGCAAAAATCGTATGGGCAAACCCCGCAAGCCGTTTTGACCGTTCCCCTTCTCGAGGGCTTGGACGGAGTTCAAAAGATGTCCAAGTCTTATGACAATTATATTGCTGTGGAAGATTCTCCCCGTGAGATGTTTGGAAAATGCATGCGCGTTTCGGATGAGCTGATGATTCGTTATTACGAATTGCTCACGGATTTGACTATAGATGACATTCAAAAGCTGAAGGCAGATATTCAATCGGGAAAGCGACATCCGAGAAATGTTAAAGTTGAGCTCGCTAAGATCTTGGTCGATCGTTTTCATGGTGGAGAAGCGGCCGAAGCCGCTCATCAGGAGTTTGAGCGGATATTTGTTGATAAGGGTCTTCCCGATGACATGCCAGTTGTTTCGTTAGGTGCTTCAGAAGGTCTTTGGATTTGTCATTTGCTGGCAAAGGCAGAGTTAGCCAAATCCACCAGCGAGGCGAGACGGTTGGTTGAAGGACAGGCGGTCGAGGTCAATGGCGAAAAAGTCAAAGACCCTCAATTGAAATTAAACCTTAAGAAGGGCGATGAACTGATTCTCAAAGCAGGCAGAAAGAAATTTGCCAAGGTGATGGTGGAATGAAGGTTAAATTTTTGCCGCAAAATATTGAAATTGAAATTAAGCCGAATCAGTCGGTCATGAATTTGGCGCACGAGAACAATTTGCCAATTCATTCCGTCTGTAACGGTATGCCTTCGTGCGCGGAGTGCCGAATTAAATTGGTTGAAGGCGAGTACAATGTGACACCCCCGTCGCGAAAAGAGTTAAATCTTATTGGAACTGGATACTTTATTGATCAAAGGCGTTTGGCCTGTCAGCTCTATTGTTTTGGCGATATCACGGTCGATTTAACTGAGCAGTTAGAAAAATTAAACGAGGGACCGGTTCCAAAGAAATTCCTAGCCCGGGCGAATAAAGAAAATGTGGAAGACTACCACAGCGTCGGCGGAGTTTTGCTTGAGCAAGATGAAGCCTTGGTCAAGCAGGCCGAGAAAGAAGCAGGAGCCCAGGCCGAAGCGCGTCCTCGCGCGGAGGGTCCAAGAAATTCCCAGGCGGCTCAGCACCAGCGCCAATCTCACCCGCAGCAGAATCAGCAAAATCGTAATGGAAGACCCCATCGGGGTGGCTCACAAGAGGGCGGTGAGGGGCGAGGTCGTAGACGGCGCCGGAGACGGTAAGTGAATTGACCAGACTCTCGTCTCGCTTTGATGCGTAGGGATGCTTTCCCCTCGTCATTTCTCCTTGAGGTTCATTATACTGTAAGTCCATGCAACCGGTACGTGTAGGCTCGCTGGAATTCAAATGCTCAAAGGTCGGGGACAAAGGTCCATTGCTTGTTCTCTTGCACGGGTATGGTGCCGGCCCGCTGGAGTGGCGTCATTTGCTCCCTCATTTCGAATCTAAATACCGTATTCTCGTTCCCAATTTAACTCCGCTGTTTTCATCCAGTCAGCCGATAGGATTTTCTAAGCAAGTCGAATACGTCGGTTCACTTCTTAATCAGGTCAACGAGTTGCGTGAGTCTTTTGTTCTCGTCGGTTCAAGTTTTGGCGGTACGCTGAGTTTTGGTTTAAGGGCTCACTTTAGAAGCCTTGTAGACGGGCACGTCTTGATCAATCCAATGCCTTTGGATCCACTCAATTCTCTAAAGAGCAGCCAACTCAGGATGCTTTTTGGCCTCAATATGGTGCCGGGCGCACTGCCCTTGTTTTTGAAGTCAAAGATGGGGCGGGAGATTTTGCTGGAGTTAGGTTCTTCATTTGGCTTTGGCGGTGAGGGGCGAAAAGGGCTCGAGGGGCTTTCAGACCGAAAATTGAATTTAGTGAGTAAGGCCGTTCAGCGCTTTGCATGGATCTCGCAGAGTGAAGATTGGGAGTATTGGCGCAGCCAATTGAAAGATCACTTGGTGCCACTCTTGGTTCTGACAGGTCAAGACGATCCATTATTTTTTGAAAAGGATTTTCGTTCTTATCAGCATCTCGTTCCCCTCAGCGAACATAGTTCTATCGAAGGTGGAGCTCATCTGGTTGTGAGAACCCACGCCGAACTCGTGGCTTCACAGGTGGATTCGTTTGTTCGCTCCTTGAGTCAGGAGCCCGAACTCTCCATCGAGACTCTGAGACACGCCATCTAGTTGTCGCAAGGAAATTTCAATTACACGCCAAAACTTGAGCCGCAGCCGCATGTCTTAGTGGCATTTGGGTTAGAAAACACAAAGCCTTTTCCGTTCAATCCGCCTTCATAGTCAAGGGTCATACCGAGTAAATAAAGGAGGCTTTGCGAATCAACGACGACTTTCGTGCCGAAGTTTTCAAAGACTTTGTCGGTGTCTTTAACCTGGGTATCAAACTCCATTTTATATGAAAACCCAGAGCATCCCCCGCGCTTCACATAAACACGAAGCATAGCCGTCTCCGGAGCCTTCTCTTCGGCTCTTAACTGGGTAATACGGCTTGCAGCACTTTCAGACACTTGAATCATAAGTCTATAAATACGCTAAAATAGGGCATATATGCAAGGATTTGGTGTCCAGAAGAAAGCCAAAAGCGTCTACCTATTAGTTCTCGTTCCAGATTGAGATATCGGTCAGTAGGAGGTCTCGTGCGATGGCGTCCACCGTCATGGCCTCGATCTTCTCTGCAGTTTTCAGCCAATTCGCAAATTTTTGGTCTTCGGACCTCCAAAGGAGGCTTAAGCCCACCAAGTCGGAGGGAGGGCGAATTCCGCCAACCTTTTTAATGGCTTCAATGTAGGCCAAATTGATGTTCTTGAGGTGAGTAGCGACGATCTTATAGGGAGCCAGGACCGGAATCTCCCATGGCTCCATGTGCTGCCACTCCTTTGCATAAATCTCTCGATAAGTAGGGGCGTGCTCTTTGAAGTGGTCACGAATAACCCTGAGATCTTCTCCGCTTTCAAGCTTGGGAAGGTCTTGGATCTTATTCTCATATTTTTTTCTCTCGCAGATCTCGATGTCCGATTCTCCAGTTTCTAAATAGCACTTAAGGGACCGGATATAGAGATTTAGGGTGCCTAGGGCCAGTGTCACGCCGATCACCATTGAAACGGGATCCGCCTGGGCCCTAGGGGGCAAGGCTAAAAGCAACGCAATGGGAAGGGCAATAAGACGTTTCATA
>JAPKGD010000203.1 GCA_026648125.1 Bdellovibrionales bacterium
CCTCGGCCCGGGCAAACCACTAAGGCGCGCTTTTTCATTTTTGAAAACCTCTTCTCAAATTCGATTCAACAATTTTAATGCGGCCGTAACAATCTGATCTTTGCTCGGCAGGCCCGCCGCCGCAGCCTTTCCCAAAGGGATAAAACAATCGTCTGCGGCTACAATTTTTAGCCTTGGCATAGGATCGAGGTGCTCCGCCAAGTGTCCAGCAACCCACTCGCTGAGACTTCCGGTTTTGCGGCACTCATCGACAATTAAAACGTGACGAGCCGAACCGATTTCTTCGCGAAGTCGGTCTCCGTTAATAGGTGCGATCCAGCGCAGATCGATAACCTTCGCACTTACATTGTGTTGATCAGAAAGGATCTTAACCGCTTGCTGGCTGAGATGAACGCCATTGCCATAAGTCACCAGCGTGAGATCTTTACCGTCTCCATAGATGCCCGGCTCTCCGAGATCAATTCGCTCTTCGTAAGGTGGGTAGGTAAAGGTCCAACCCTTATCATTGGTCTCGTGTAAATCTCGGGTCATATAAAGAGCAATCGGCTCAACAAAAACGCAGACACGACCATTGACCCAGGCTTCATGGCAACAGGTGCGAAACATCTTAACAGCGTCAGCTCCATTAGAAGGAACTGCCACGATCACGCCAGGAATGTCTCTGAACACCGCAAGGGAGTTGTCGTTGTGAAAGTGACCACCAAAACCTTTTTGATAAGGAAGTCCAGCAATGCGAATAACCATTCCGTTGGTGAATTGACCTTGAGAGAAGAACGCGAGTGTCGCTGCCTCTCCGCGGATTTGATCTTCGGCATTGTGGACATAGGCCAAGAATTGAATTTCAGGGATGGGTAAAAAGCCATTGTGGGCAAACCCGATCGCAGTTCCCAAAATCGTTTGCTCATCAAGGGGAGAGTTAAAAACTCGACGTGGGCCAAACCGCTTCCAAAGCCCGTCAGTTACATTGTAAACGCCGCCCTTTTGCGCCACATCCTCACCAAAAACCACCGCCCCAGGAAATCGAGATAGGGTTTCGTGCAAGACCATATTGATGAGTTTTGCGAGATGGAGTGGTTGCTGGAGTTTGGGCCACTCTTTACCAAAGACTTCAGCCATCTGCGGTTCGGTTGCTGGCGGTGGTTCTTCTTTGGGAAAGGCGCACGCCACAAGTGAGGCACGAACTTCTTCAGGTTTGAGATATTTGGGTCGAGTATTGGCGTACTCACCAATGGCCGCCACCCGAGCTTCCATATTTTTATATATTTTGATGAGGTCTTCATTCGAAGCGTAGCCATGTTCAAGAATGATTCTGGCCGAATGTAAAAGCGGATCATTAAACTCAGTGGCTTCAATCTCCTGCAAGCTTCGATAAGAAGTTTCCATATCCGATCCAGCGTGCCCAAGAAGACGCACCGTGCGCATATGTAAAAACACAGGTTTTCTTCTGAGTCGGGCATACCGCTCAGCTTCGCGGGCTTTCATGTAAAGATCGCAAAGATTTAATCCGTCCGCCTCAACATAATAGAGGCCATGGCGCTGTCCGTACTGACTTTCTAGCCAACGGTCAGGTGTGGATACCGAAATTCCGATGCCATTGTCTTCGCACAAGAACACGAGTGGCATCCCCACGTTTTGATGAGCAACCCATAACGTCGAGTTTACTGCTCCCACGGCTGTGGAGTGATTGATCGAGGCATCGCCAAAGGAACAAATCACAATCGCATCCGACGGCATAACTGAGGTGGAAAGCTTAAGATCTTTAGCTCGGCCAATGGAAAGGGCTGCCCCAAGGGCTTTTGGCAAATGGGAGGCGATGGTACTGGTTTGTGGCGGCACCATAAGGGGGTAGCTGCCAAAAACTTTGTGTCGTCCTCCCGCAATGGGATCTTCGGACGAAGCCACAAAAGAAAGCATGGTGTCGTAAAGTGGCGTGGAACCGGGGAGTTGCTTGGCTCGCTGAATCATAAAGGCGCAGCTTCGATAATGGACAAAGGCCATGTCGGTCAGACGAAAAGCCTTTCCCCATACCGCATTTCCTTCATGGCCGGAGCTCCCGATCGTATAAAAACACTCACCTTTTTCTTTGAGAATCCGAGCTCGCAAGTCCATTTGACGGCTCATGACCTGGGTTTCGAAGAGATCCATAAGCTCATGGGCAGGCAAGTCAGCCATATCGGCGGTGGTGTGCGAACGGGCCTCAGGAAAGCGGCCCTCGCGGACGAACTTTATAAAGTTTTGGTCAACAACTTCTGCCCGATTATACATAGGGACCTCAGAGACTACTCCCCCTGGTGGCGGCCGGCAATAGGCGGAATAGGGATCAAAGCTTGCCGGTACGGTGCAACAGGAGGCAAGCAGTGTCGACGGGCTATTGCCATAGGCCCAAGGACTTTGCTACCTCTTATTGTTGATTAAAAAGGTTTGGGTTTATTTAACCGAGGAGACCCCATGGCCGCATTTGAGTCGCCAAACTACATGAATGAAGACTCTTTATTTACGAGTGAAGAGTTAATGGTTCGTGACAGCGTGCGGGATTTTGTTGAAGCCGAAATTATACCTGTTCTGCAAGAGGCTAATCGCCAAGAAAAATTTCCCATGCACCTCATTCCTCGCTTTGCAGAGATGGGTTTGTTGGGATCAACAATTCAGGGTTATGGTTGTGCTGGCTTAGGTCAAGTGGCCTACGGTTTGGCGACGATGGAGCTTGAGCGGGGCGATTCTGGTATTCGTTCCTTTTGTTCGGTACAAAGCAGTCTCGTGATGTATCCGATTTTCACCTATGGATCGGAAGCACAAAAAGATAAATTTCTTCCTAAGTTAGCTCGAGCCGAAATGATTGGTTGCTTTGGACTGACTGAGCCCGATGCGGGTTCCAATCCTGGCGGAATGTTAACCAAGGCCGAAAAAGTCAAAGGTGGCTACAAACTCAATGGAAACAAAATGTGGATCACCAATGGTTGTATCGCCGATATCGCTGTGGTTTGGGCCAAGCTCGACGGAAAAGTTCGCGGCTTTATCGTTGAAAAGGACATGGATGGTTTTTCAACCACGACTATGAAGGGCAAATTCTCCCTACGAGTGAGTGTGACGTCTGAGCTTCATTTAAAAGATGTTTTTGTGCCCGAAGAGAACATGCTACCCAAAGCGGAGGGTCTTAAGGCACCTTTGAGCTGTTTGTCTCAAGCCCGTTATGGAATTGCATGGGGAGTTCTTGGCGCCGCCAGCACCTGCTATCACACGGCTCTCAACTACGCCAAAGAGCGAGCGATTTTTGAGGGTAAGCCACTTTCGCATTATCAGCTTGCGCAGGCCAAACTGGTTAAGATGGTTCAAGAGATCACCAAAGGAAAACTGCTCGCGATCCAGATGGGCCGCCTCAAAGAAGCCGGTAAACTCGAGCCTCACCACATTTCGTTGGCCAAGATGAACAACTGCAAGGTTGCTCTTGAAGTTGCCCGCGAAGCTCGAGATATGCTTGGCGGAAATGGAATCATCGACGAATATCCGGTGATCCGTCACATGATGAATCTCGAAACCGTAAACACCTATGAAGGCACTGAAGACATTCACCGCCTTGTCGTGGGCCAAGCGATTACGGGGACGCCCGCGTTTCGATAGAAGGGGTCGCCATTGAATTTTAAAGTGGGCGATGCCGTCCTTTGGAAGTGGGCTGGAGGAGTAGTCGAAGGTCATGTCGAGGAGATCTACTTCACAACCATCAAGCGTGAAATTAAGGGAAAGCTCATCACGAGGCATGGTTCCAAAGATCGCCCGGCTTATTTAGTTAAATCTAAATCTGGTAACCTTGCGCTTAAGTTGGTCACCGAACTGCAGCAAGCGACTCCCGAAAAAAAAGGGGCTAAGCGAAAAAAGCGCCCTGACGTTGGATTTTAAGCGGGTTATCCCACCCTTAGCGAATCTCTTTTTGCAAGGGTTGGTATTCGAGCAGAAAGACTGAGCGAAATAATTTGCGCACAGACCTGTCCAAATTGCGATATGTACAAAATCTCTTCCCGCGTTTGTTGGCTTAAGCGCAGACTTAAGGTGCCGTAAAGTGTGCCCCTTACAAAAACCGGAAATATCGCAAGAGTTTCAAAATTAGCTCGCTCCAGATGGCGGCGAGCGGTTTTGAGAAAGTCGGCATCGCGAATATTTCCTATGATCAATGGCTGAGCGGATCGTGCTACTAAGACGAGTTCGGGGTAGTTTGCGAGATCAATTTTTCGCCCCGAGATGGCTTCATCATCATTCGAAGCCATGACTTCTCCGACAGTATCATTCTCGAAGCGAGTCAATGAGCAGCGGAGCGCACCCACTCTCAAACCAATCATTCGCATGAGATTGAATAAGTTGGTCGATAGCGACATTTCCACGGTGGCTTGCTTTAAAAAGAGCTGAAGAATTTGAAGTTCTTGGACTTGCTTTCTGCTGACATGGGGTTTGCTTGTTTCTTCGTTTGGAGTACCCGTCAACAGAGGCAAAATCCGACGCATTCGAATGGGCTTTATAATGTAATGCTCGGCTCCTGCACGTTTCATCGCTTCGATCTCTTTGGGCAGAGATTGCTTCGACATGACGAAGACCTTGGGTTTAAGAGACAGCGGCTTACTATTCACAAAGCGTAAGACAGATAAAGCATAGGTCGGAGGAAGTAAGAGGTCGATAAAAACAAAATGTGGTCTCCAGAACTCGATGATCTCTTTGACTTGTACACTGTCGTTGCTAATGCGGCAGTCGAAACCCTGTTGGGTGAGCTCTTGTGCAAATGCCCGCGCCATAAATGGATCGGTGTCCGCAATGAGTACTCTTTTTGTTCCCATAATGATCCGCCCTCCGTGGATATGCTTAGGTGAATGTGCAA
>JAPKGD010000204.1 GCA_026648125.1 Bdellovibrionales bacterium
GGCTCCAGCAGGTGGTACGCGATCAACTTCGGTACGGCATCGGCCACGCCGACCCGGAACTCCAGCGTGCGCCCCAGTCGCGTTTTCTCGCGCACGGCCGCCTCCAGTTCGGAACCGAGCGCGAAGATCTCCTGCGCATAACCCAGCGCCAGTTGGCCGGTGTCGGTCAGCTCGAGGCGTCGGCCGACCTTCTCGAAAAGCGGCCCGCCCAGGCGGTCAGCCAGCAACTGGATCTGGCCGCTGATGGTCTGAGGGGTCAGGTGCAACTGGCGGCTCGCCGCGGCCACGCTGCCTGTCCGGTGGAGGGCTTGGGCCGAGTCGATACAATTTGTACGGATAAAACCGGTACTTTGACCGAAGGCATTTTTCAGCTCGAAGAATTTTTTGCGGTCCCAGGTGATGAGTCGATTCTTGCCCAGGCGCTCACATTTTCGTGCGAGCAAAAGCCCGTCGATGCTTTGGAGCGGGCGATGATGGATTACACGCTCCGAAAATGGGGGGATGCCGCCGTTGCGTCTTTTCATCAAGGCTGGGCGCTCGAGTACGATTATCCCTTTGATGTAAATGGAAAGTACATCTGTCACATTTGGAAGAATGCGACATCAGGAGAGCAGTTTTTAGCAATGAAAGGATCGATCGAGGGAGTTCTCGCGCATTGCGACCCGGCGACGGATAGAGAATGGATTCAAAAGATAGTGAACGAAGAAGCATCTCGAGGAAAGCGGCTTCTGGGATTAGCCTTTGCAAAAGGCACCTTTAGCGGCAAGCGAGATCAGGATGAGAAAAATCTGACTTTTCTGGGTGTATTGAGTTTTACTGATCCAATTAGACCTTCAGTACCTGCGGCAATTGAGGAATGTGTTCGTCGAAGCATAAAATTGAAAATGTTAACAGGTGATCACCTACTCACGGCCCACTCCGTTGCTGATGCTATTGGCTTTCCTCACTCCAATGATGAGCTTTTCACAGGTTCTGAGCTCGAAGAGCTATCACTGGAAGCAAGGCGGACAGCCTACCAAAGGGGCACTATATTTGCTCGCCTCAAGCCCGAACAAAAATTGGAACTCGTTCGAGCGCTCAAGGAGGAGGGTGACATTGTTGCGATGACGGGCGATGGTGTGAACGATGCGCCCGCGCTCAAGTTGGCAGATATCGGGATCAGTCTTGGAGAAAGAGCCTCAGATGTCGCGCAATCCTCAGCGCAAATGATTCTCATAAGAAGTGACTTTTCTGGAATTGTGGCCGCGATCATTGAAGGGCAGAACGTCATGCGAAGCCTAAGAGATAGCTTTGGCTATTTGATTGCATTTCATATTCCGATCATTTCATTGGCTCTCGCTCAAGCCTTCTTTCTCGCAAGCACGATTCTACAGCCCATTCACATCATATTATTGGAACTCATTGTCCACCCCGTTTCAGCATTGGTCTTTGGTCGCTACTCAAAAGGAGAAGAAGATGCCACAAGGGAGTCAGTGGCAAAGGACCTTTTTCCTCGGCAAAGGTGGCTATGGTCCATCCTTCGAGGAGTTCTTTTGACGACAGTTTGTTTAGGAATTTATGGCTTCGCAGATGGCTCTTCGGCAGGAAAAGGGAGCCTCATTGTACTCATGTTAGTTGCTGGAAACATTGGTCTGATGATTTCTGAAACGACAAAAACTCGCTTTTCTGACGTTCTCCGCATGCCCCGAATCCTTCTGGCGGCGGGGTTGCTCCTTGTTTTGACTATTGGTTTGGCCTGGATGCCCATGGTGTCTCGATTGTTTTCCATTGAAAGTCCAAGTGTACCTTCGCTGATATTAATTATCATCGTTGGCTTACTCTTTGGACTCCTGCGCCGAAAGGGGTAGCTGATATGGAATTGGCGGCCAAATGAGTTTCAGCTTGGCTCAGGTTGTTGAGCTTGGCGGATATCACAGGAATAACAATTTTTTCACCTTTGCCTAAACAAAAGGTAAAACTCTTGCGGCCCAATCTTTGAAGTGAGATTTTTAATTATGGATTTTTTTGAAGTTGTGAGATCAAGAAGAAGTGTTCGAAAATTCACGACTCAAATGGTTGAGCCTGAGAAAATTGAGCGCGCGTTGGACGCGGCTCTACTTGCTCCCAATTCATCCAATATGCAGCCTTGGGAATTTTATTGGATACAGTCACAGGACAAGAAGAAACAATTGGTAAAGGCCTGTTTCGGTCAAAATGCGGCCAGTACCGCTCAGGAGTTGATCTTTGTCGTTTCACGGTTGGACACTTGGCGCCGAAACCGGAAGCTCATTTTGGACTGGGTGAATGGACTAAGTCATCCTCCCAAGATCTTGCGCGACTATTATCAAACGCTCATCCCGCTGGCATATTTTCGTGACCCCTTCTTTATTAAAGACGTTATTTTTTATGTGGCCACCACAATCGTAGGCCTGTTTCGTCCAGTTCCGCGCTCTCACCTCGGCAAAGCCAGACACTTCGAGGTTGCTACTAAAACAACAGCGCTCGCTTGTGAAAATCTAATGCTGGCCCTGGTGGCTCAGGGCCTCGCGTGCTGCCCCATGGAAGGCTTTGATGAGGTTCGCGTAAAGAAAATCCTCAAGCTCAATCGCCATTGCCATGTGGTGATGGGAATTGGCATAGGCTATCCCGCACCGAACGGTCTCTACGGTTCGCAGTTTAGGATACCCAGGGATTTAGTGATAAAGCGAGTCTGACTGAGTTCCATTTGATCCTACAAATAATGTGCTCCCGCGCTTTTAGGGGACTAGGCCGACGACGGTCGTCTACTTTTTCAAGTCCATGTTCAAAATCACGGCGTTGAGGCTACCTATGAAGTCGTTGTGACTACGAATAATTGTCAGTTCGCCGTCAAGCGCCCTTTTGGGACGGATTGAGCTTCGGCCACAATAATGTGACCAGCAGGGGACATAGAGTAAAAACTACGACAATGACGGCTCCCGATGGGAGATCAAAGCGATAAGACAAGTACATCCCGATAACGCTTAAGAAAACTCCCATGGACCAACCAAAGAGCAGGCGATGCTTCCATTCCTTAAACAAGAGGCTGCCAATAATCGCAGGCACGATGAGGAATGAGAAGACGAGCAAAACTCCGGCGTATTGAACAGAGCTGGTAATAACCACACCAAACAGACCATAAAAGAGAAAATCCCACAGCCAATGTCCGCCGCCATTTTGTGAGCTTTGCATAAAGCTCTTTCTAAATAGATAGTGAATCAACCCAACCGCCGAATAGATGACACTGACCTTGACGACATCTTGCCATTGAACCCAGAGAAGGTTGCCGACCAGACTTTGCTTGAGATGCTCAGAGCCGTGGTTCATCTTTTCAGTTAACAGTATAATCGTGGCCGAGCTTAAAGCAAAAATCACACCGATCAATGCTTCTTGCGAAATTTGAAAGCGAAACCGATTGGAGTAGGCCAAAAAACTCGATGCGATCAGTGTCGCGCCCAAAGAGTAAAAGTAAGCGGTCAATTCATGGTGTTCGTGGCCATAAATAAAAGCCAAGGCCGAACCAAAGGCGGCGACTTGAGCCAACGCCAAGTCGACAAAGATGACCCCACGGCTTAAAACATGAAGGCCTAAGTAGCAATGGATGCCTATAAGGGCGATGCACATACTAAATGGAGCCGCCAAAAAGAGTAGTGCTTCAGTTGTCATTTCCCATCCTTGCAGGCCTCAACAGCTTTCACTAAGGATTCAATTAAATCAACATAGGTGGTAACAACTTCAACAGGGACAATTTGAATATTTACGGCAGCTTCCTTTTTAAGCCGCTCTGCGGCTGTGGTTTCAAAATAGCTCTCATTAAGAATACATTTCACCTTCCGGTCTCGAACTAATTTAATAAGATATTGAACGTGCTTGGCCGTAGGTGGAACGCCGGGTAGCGGCTCAATATCTGCCATATTTTTAATTCCAAATCGCTCAAGAAAATAGTTTAGGGACTTGTGGTAGGTAATGACTCCAGTCACCCCGGAGGCCTCGATACGCTTTTTCCATAAGACCAATTTATCATTGATTGTATTGGCAAAGGTTTTACTTCTTGCGAGGTAGCTTTCGGCATTCTTGGGATCAAGCTCGGCCATCTTTTGCGCCAATGCCGCCACCACGGCAATAGCTCGTTCTGGATCTAAATGAAAGTGTGGGTTTCCTTTCGCGTGGACATCTCCCTTTGCGCGATCCACTTTTTCTTTCGGGATATCAATGGGAGTAACGTGTTCTCCCGCTGAGAAAAAACCCGCTTGACCCTGCATTATGACGGGATTTTTAGCCCCTCGCTGAACGTTTCCGAGCCAACCCACTTCTAAATCTAAACCCACGGAAACCAGCAAATCGGCCCGATTCAGTTTAAACATATAAGAGGGCTTGGCCTCTACGAAATGAGGATCTTGATTCGATGTGGTGAGGCTTATGACTTCTAGCTCATTATCGCCCAAAGTTTTTACAAAATCGGCGAGAGTCGTCGTAGTGGTGACCACATTTATTTTGCCCTGGGCCGGTGAGGCGAGCACCAGGGCAAACAAAACTAAAAGGACCTTCATCATTAACCTCAATAGTTATGGACGGGGTGAGGACCCATTGAAATACCGAACTGCAAAGTGAAGCGGTTTTCATAGGGAGCGGACTGTCCTCGATCAATTCCATCCCATTGAAAGCGAAGCGATGAAAATTCAGAGGGTAGAAAGGCGACGAGAAGAGAATTGATCTGAGTATCGTTAAGAACCCGCTGGTTGGCCGTGCGAGCTATTTCATGGCGTCCTTGCAGCCACCACCTGGGAAAAACCTGATATTGCACCCAAGTGCTTAAGGCCGAAGACTCACCTTCGTTGAGAAATGATCCCG
>JAPKGD010000205.1 GCA_026648125.1 Bdellovibrionales bacterium
CACCGAGCAGCTCCGCTTGCCCCGTCACGAGCAAAGCAACATTTCAATTGGCCTATAAGCGGGGCGTTCGTGCGAAAGAGCTCAGTGACGCCAACCTTCAGATTGATCGTAAGATCACTTCGATTAACGAAAAACTAAAGGCCAAAGAAGCGGGCCGTGCCAGTGCAAAACTCAAAAACGAACTCAATGGACTCAAACAACAGCGAGAGGCCAATGAGCGCAATCTCCAGCAAATCGAAAAACGAACAAACTAGTCTTTAGAAGTACGTTGCAAGACGGCTTCAGGGTTATCGAGACATCGCAGATAATAGTTGGCAAGAACTTGCTTTTGTTGCTCCTCCGAGAGGTCACCACACTGACCAAGGACCTCTGAGCGCTGCCTCCATGCATGGTAAAAAATGACAGCAGCGGCCACTGAAATATTGAAGCTTTGGGTAAAGCCCTGCATGGGCACAATAAAGCGCCCATCTACAGCACTGAGCATTTCTTGGGAGACCCCATCTTTTTCGTTTCCTAAGACAACGGCGGTTGGTTTCGAAAAATCAATCTCTTCGATGGGCCGCGCAGCTTCGAGATGTGTTGCATAAACTTGAAATCCACGATCTTTGAGATTTTTCACGCACTCACCAGCTGATCGAAAGGCTTTGACGTCTAGCCACTTGTCAGCTCCTCGAGCGACCCGATTTGCGGCCTTAAATCGGGATTGTTCAGGAATAACCAAATCCACTTCCAAAAAACCAAAGGCCTCACTACTTCTCATGACCGCGCTGATATTGCCAAGGTCATAGGGGTTCTCAAAAACGGGCACAAAGTTGAAAGTACGCCTGGCGACCACCTCAGAAAGTCGCAGCCTTCTTTCTTCGGTCAAAAGTGGGCCAATCTGATTGATGATCTGCTCCACAGTATAAGGCTGTCCGCCTAAACCGATGGGGCCAGATCGAATAAGCTGACTGCGCTTAAATTCAATGAGTGGCTCTGGCCACTCAAACTCTTTGGACATCATTTGTCCCGTAAAAGTCCTGAAAGGTTCTTTCTCATAAACGTGGGCAATGAAAACGATGCACGGTGAATATCGGGATTGTAGTAAAAGAAGTCGCCGAGTTTTTGCTCCGCACCGACTCGAACATCTCTTATTGGATCTAGGCCTTTACTCGCAAAAATAAAGCTCCATAGTCCACCCGGATATGTCATGTTGGTGAAATTGTATGGGCGAACAACCGCAAAGAACTTTCCCATGATCCCGACGAGAGACCTTTGGGCCTCTGGCTCGTAGAAAGGCGTTTCTCCTTGAGCCACAACAATTCCGTTGTCATTGAGACAGCGAAAAACATTGCCATAAAACTCAGGGCCAAACAAAGGCTGAGCCGGTCCTACAGGGTCTGTCGAGTCGACCAAAATCACATCAAATTTTTCCTTAGTTTCCGCCATAAAGGCGACTCCGTCGCCAATTGTGAGACGCAATCGAGGATTGGTAAAAACACAGGATGTTTTTGGAATAAACTCTCTCGATCCTTCCACAACACTTGAATCAATTTCCACCATCACACACTCCTTCACCGAGTCGTGACGGAGCACTTCTCTCGCTGTACCGCCATCCCCTCCGCCAATGACTAAAACCTTTTGCGGATTGGGATGAACAAGGAGCGGAACATGGGCTATCATTTCGTGGTAAATAGCCTCATCTCTTTCGCTCACCATGGCCGCGCCATCATTGAAGAGCATTTTTCCGTGATGAGTGCTCTCTACGATTTCTACCTTTTGAAATTCACTTTGTTCACTAAATAGGCGTTTCTTAACTGCAAAGCGGACCGTGAAACCTTCTTTATAGGCTTCTTCGATATATTGATTATCCATTTTATACTCCAAAAGGCTGAGCCGATTGAATGGCCGAATTCACCAGATAGTGCGATGTAAAGTGAACCCGATATCCGCACTTTAGGTGTTCATAAATTCTGTTGGTGCGACCGTAATCCGGGGCATGAAATTCCACGTTTTTATCATCTGGCCGAAAAGTGACCACATCGAAGGACTGGGGCTGAAATCGACTCAAAACTTGACTTAAAACTTCCGGAAGGCTCTCGCCAAAATCCACATTGGTCTCAAAGGAGGCGTAGGACCCTCCATCCTGAGGAGTCACATGAATCGTCACATATCTTTTACCTTTGATGCCGTTTACGGAATAACCACAAGGTTCAAAGACATGATCATCCCAAGCGAAACCTGGAAATATCTGATCGAGTTGAAGATGCGCCCGAATGTCCTGAGCGGATTGATTGCACTTGGTAAACACATCTTTGGCGAGTCCGCCGATGTGGTTCATGAGAAGTTCGGAGGTCACATCACTTCGAGAAGGCTTAAAGGGGCGATCCAGGTGGTACAAAAAGAGCTGATGTTCGCCGGCATGACCAAAGAGGTAGGCAAAGCCAGGCGCCACCTGCTGAATGACATCAAGATCAGAATAGAAATCTGTTTGCTGCATTCGCGGAAAATACTCATTCTTTCGCTCGTACACGATGGCATCAATTTGATCCACAGAGATACGCTTCAAGAAACCCGTGAGTGCGCTCACCAAGGTCGTACGGCCACAGGTGATCATCGTAAATTTATTGTCCCAAACAAATAAGCTGGATTCAGACAGCAGATAGGCATCGCAATCCGCACGACTCAGTTTCGAAAGAATTTGAGCACCGACAGATTCAACCAGGGATTTCCAAAACTCTTCGCCCAACGCCCTCAGAGGGCCCGCGGCAGTTGCAACCACCACTTCGAGCTTTTTTTCAGAACCTTCGAACAGCAACTTTCCCTGACCTCCAAAAATAAATAGGACCCCTGTTCGGAGTCCCCTGTCAACCCAAGCTCCCTATTAATTCAAATTCTTAAACCACCAAAGGGCCGCTGCCTCGACCAAATACAGTGAAGCGCGCTTTGAGGCAACCGTCAGTTTGTACGGCAGGAGGATTTCTTCTTCTTTGGCGACCTTGTCAGTTCTCAGTCCGACGCGGAAGGCCCCTAAATTTCGACTTGGCCGAATATAGGCCAAATTGCCCGTCAAAGGCGCTTCAGAAGGTCCCGACGTGACGATAAGACCTTTTGGCCACTCCCATCCAAATCCGCGAAGATCACTCAGCCTGGAGGCCAGTTGGCCTTGGCTGAGCTGATCCTCTATCGTCAAAGGCAAGCAAGATCCCAATCGATCAATTGCTAAGCCAAGAAGATCTTCTTTATCTCGTGCCACAACCCATAAACCGATCGCCTTCTCCAGCTGACCGATCCACTTTTCCTTATCCTGAGACTCAATAGGAACCCAAAGTTTGACTTTTACATACGGAATTCCGGCTCGATAACCAATCTGCCAGCCACTTCCAGCCAAAGCTTGCTCGGCTTTTTCCGCAGCTTCTGATTCGGTGACACCAAGACAAGTCCAAATTTTTAATTCCGTCTCCTTTTTGGGAGAAAGTCCCTTGAGGCTTTGTTCGAGTACACTTGGCCACATACCAAAAATCTCTCTTGGCGGGCCGGGCAAGACCACAATCTCGGTTGAACCTAGCGATAAAGCGAAACCGTGAGCCGTGCCAACATCATTGACAATCCGACGTGATCCAACGGGAAAATAGCATTGCTGGCGGTGCGCTGGTCGCAGGGTAAGACCGCGCCGCTGATAGAGTTTGCCCATCTCTTCCCAATCACTTTGAGAAAACTCCAGTGGAGCGTTCGCCCAATCCGCTAAAACCTCTCGAGTAAAGTCATCGGTCGTGGGACCCAGGCCGCCCGTAAGCACCAAAAGGTCCGCATGCTGCCTCGCAAAAGTTAATGCTTCCTTAATCAAATCGCGTTGGTCTGGAACAATCACCTGCAAAGACACTTGAAAACCTAAGTCTTCAAGTCGATCTCCAATCCAAGCTCCGTTGGTATTTACAATTTCCCCAGTAGACAGCTCCGTGCCGATGGCGAGAATGGCCGCTTTCAATGCCATTTGAAGGGTCCTCCTCTTCAAGATTGGTGGGCAATAAGACAGTAATATGGCAGAATGCGGGGAACATGGCCAAAAAAAAGACGCAACTTGATAGCCTCCGCACTCGCTTTCTTTCGCGTGGACTCGCGCTCGCCAAAACTGGAATCAAAACCGGTCGCCTAGCAGCCGGCCATGCCCTGTCGAGCGCACTATCAAGGTCCGAAGATCATGGAGCCCGTTGGACCCAGTACATCATGAAACAGGTTCAAGTTCTTGCTGAAGATCTCGGCCAGCTCAAGGGCAGCGCCATGAAGGTCGGGCAGATGCTTTCGATGTACGGTGAACACTTTTTACCCAAAGAGGCGAACGAAGTTCTCAAGTCCTTGCAGTTTCGAGCTCCGAGCTTAAGTTGGTCGGCGATGGAGCCAGTTCTAATAGCCGAAATTGGCTCCGAACGGTTGCAGGAGCTTGAAGTGGATGTGGATCCGTGGGCTTCCGCTTCGATAGGACAGGTCCATCGAGCTCGACGCCGCTCAGATGGCACTCAAATCGCTTTAAAAATTCAGTACCCCGGCGTCGATGGAGCTATTGAAACAGACTTAAAATTCTTGAAGACAATTTTAAGTTTGGGTCCACTCCTTCCAAAGGGACCTCGCTTCGACTCCATTTTTCAGGAAGTTCGAAATATGCTTTTCCGCGAGGTGGATTACCGACACGAGATTCTTGCCACAGAACAAATGGGCCAGTGGTTAAAAGCGGATCGCAGATACATCATTCCAAAAGTATTTCCCGAATACTCCTCTCAACGGGTGATTGCCACCGAGTTTCTTGAAGGCTCCCCAATCGACAGCCCTGAAGTCTTGGCGCTTTCCCAAGAACGACGAAACCGCCTC
>JAPKGD010000206.1 GCA_026648125.1 Bdellovibrionales bacterium
ATTGCAATTAACGCAGATGACCCTTCGCTCCTATGCAAATCTAAGAGCCCTTCGAGTCGTAATATGGGTCGATTTTTGGTCTGTTGAATCAATTCCTCATAAGTGAGACTTGAAATTAATTTTTTATTGAATCCAGAACTCCACCTTACCAGATCCGCATCGTGCCCAATCACCAATTGGTTGTCCTTGGTCATCTGCAAATCCAGTTCAAGGCCAAAGCCCTTTTCTAGACAGCTTTCAAAAGACGCGAGGGAACTTTCTGATTCAGGATTCAGAATACCAATATCCAAGCCCCTGTGCGCAAGGAGCATCATATGTGATGCTCCAAGTATTTTGCCAAATCTTCTGGTGTGCCCAAACCGTGCATCTTATCTTTGCCGATGGTCCATGTTTTAACCCTTGCACCACTTTGAATCATTTCATTGTAGACTGGGCAGACATAAAATTCGTTGTTCGTACGAATATTCTTGGCAATCATCTGGTCGGCGGACTTTACAAATTGAGCTCCTGAGGAGAAATAATAAATCCCTACTGTTGCAAGATTAGAAATCGGCTTCTTTTCAGCCACTTCACGAACAAACCCTTGGCCATCGAGGGCAGCAAAACTCCATTTTGGATCTGAATCCTCAAATACCAAGATGGCGCCATCGAGATTCTTGGCCCTCGCCCATCTCACAAATTCTTCACACGATGAATCTATAAGCTGATCCGAATTGGCGATAAGCAAATCGCAATCCCGGCTGAGATGCTCGCGGGCTAATAATACCGTACAAGCGGCCCCTTCTGTGACGGTGGCAACGGGTACACAAACGGCATTGGTCCCGGCCCAATTTTTTAAGGGCGTCTCAAGATTGAATTGCTCGAGATGATCCTTCAGAGTCAAAAATACAAAACGATGAGAAAATTTGGGTCGAAGATTCTCAATCACACGGGCAATCATTGGCTGCCCATTCACATCAATCAGGGGCTTAGGAAGCTCAAATCCAGCTTGGGCAAAACGACTTCCGCGGCCAGCCATGGGAATGACGATATCAAGAGAACTTTTCCAGCTCACTTTACAAACTCTTTGTCGTCCGGCGCCGACGGGACTTTAACCACGAAAGTCTGACCATCCTCCAAGCATTCAAAGTCCGCCACATCTCCAGGGGCAAGCTCAATGATATCACCAGCCTTAAGCTCCTGGTTATTCATCCGAAAATGTCCCGACCCCACAATCGTATATTCTTGGGCTACTCTATGAACATGTGCCGCTTCATGATCACCTTTCTTATAGAATTTCACCGCGACTTCAAAATCTTTAGTCCGCAGTAGCGAAGGGCTAAAATCGCCAATAAACCATCCACGCTTGAAATCACTGACTCGATGGCGCTTCATGGCGTATTAAAAAGCCTCCTGTTGAGCTTCTTCAATTTTCTGAATGGAATAAAATGTCCGGCATCGCGAATTATCCACCTGGTGAAATCCCACCTTTTGCGATCGCAGAATATATTGGTTGAGCACCGGCGCAACAAAGTAAGCGCCGTTCACTTCGGCTCCCTGTTCTATAGATCTCATAGCTGACTGACAGAATTCAGAGCCGTTGGCAAAATAGTAAAATCCCGCGATCGCATGGCGACTTAAGGGCCTCTTCTCCGCCGCCTCAATCACCTGACCATCATCATCCACTCGAATGTACGACCAGCGTGGGTGTACGGAGTCGAAACAAATCACCCCAGCAGCCAGCTTTCGCTTTTCAAAGTCTTCAATCACCGTGGTGAGAGAAACATTAAAGGTTTGATCACCGTTTGCGATAACCAAGGGTTCATCTGAGTTAATCTTATCTATCGCCATGAGAATAGAGCAGGCGGCCCCTTGAGTTTTTCCTTCGAGCATAACGACTTCACAGGGTTGGTCAGAGAGAAGCTTTAAAGTATTTGCGAGATGAAATCGGCGGTCATCTTCTCGATTTAAAATAAAAATAAAACGCTTTGGATTAGGGAGGCTTGTTAATGAGTCGAGGACCAACTGAATAATCGGCACGCCTCTCACTTCAATCAGGGGCTTCGGATAAAAATATTCGGTCGAATCAAAATAGAGATTCCCCGCGAGCGGTATAACCACATTCATCATCGGGACACTCCCTCGATTTGTCTAATCCGAGAAAACAAATTTTCATAATTCACGTCATAAACTGAACCCACCTCAAGCAAATGAGCTCCTGAAGCCTCTGCGGCCTTAATTCCGTTCGGATTATCTTCAACGATAAGACACTCTTTCGGATTGAGCCCAAGTTTGGTGATAGCCAATTGGTAGATTTCTGGATCCGGCTTGGCCTTTTGAACATCTCTATTTGAAAGTGTGAACTCGACAAGACTCATAAGGCCAGCCTTTTCCACCATGAGATCAAGAGTTTCTCGAATTGAATTCGAAGCGACAGCCAACCTGATACCTGCATCCCGCAATCGGCTGAGGGCGTACTGATGTTGGAACATTGGCCGACATCTCGTGTAAATGAGCTCCATGGTGTACCGCTGCTTCATTCGATTGATAAAATCATGTAAAGCCGTAGGGAGCCCATGCTCAATTGATAGCATTTCTAATTTCTTTTTGGTCGGAAGACCATCGTAGGTCACAATATGGTCATCTCTCGGAATATTTAGTCCAAAAAGGCCAAGCGCCCTGTTGAGAGCCTCATAGTGCCAGTCTTTTGCATCAATCAAAACCCCATCGAGGTCAAAGATGACGGCTTTAATGCCTTGCCTATCTGTTGAAGTGCTTGTTGTAGATTTCATAGTTGCTCTCAATTAGGCTGGTTCGAAGTTTCAATCTATTTTTAGGGTTGTCCCCTTCTACGTTCAAGTCAATGAAATGAAAGGCCGGAATCCACATTCGATAATAGGCGATTTTGTAGCGCTTAAAGATCAATCTGAGATAGGCTCTTTTCTCAGCTTGTCCCGCGCTGAGCACATCCTCTGGAATCCGATCAAAAACCCACTTTGCAAAGGAAGTTCGAAACAAATTACAGGCTAGGGAGAATTGTTCGTGAAAGTCCTTAAATAGGTGTCGTTTAGAAACAAAAAGATCCCCTTCACGAACCAATTGCTCTCCCGAGATGACCCGTCCATCTGATTGCCAACCTTGTGGTTGGGGGTTGGACTCAGAGTACCAGGACATTCCTCTCGCAGTCAGCTTGAGCTCATCTACCCCGTACTCCCTGCATTGCCCAATGACATCCTCAAGTGGAAATGGAAAGATCCACGCAAAATCATCCGGCAAAAAAAGAAAATAATCGCTTTTTACCTCTCGAGTTGCCCACCTTAGGCGAGCCCCAAATGGCATTCCGGGCTGATGAAAAACCTCACAGTTAAACTTTCGATAGGCTTCTCTCTGATTTCCGATGGATTTTGAGCCGTCGAAAACGAGATGCCGCAAGGATTGGGATTGGTATTGGCTGTGGAAAGATCCAAAGGATCGCTCCAAATAGGAAACTCGCTTTTGATTATCAAAATTGACCAACGACACCACTTCAATCATGACTCCCAAAGTTTACTCGAAATCCCAGGAAAATTGCAGAGTTCGGTCTCGCACCGATGCGTTAGGACTTTCCGCGAGGTCGTCTAACCCCCACAATATTATCTAAAGACTTCACCAGGATTTTTTTATGGCCTTTTCTAATTCCACTCGTGATTGGCGCCGACGTTTGATTTTTGCGGCTCTTCTGCTGGGCCTCACCTTTCTGTATATATCCCCCGGCGGCAATGCACTCTTGGCCGGTCGTACCGATACCGTTATGAGTGATGATACAGATCCGTCCACTTTGCCGTTTTTCTATGACAAACTTGTCGACACTTGGAAAAATCATCCCTCATGGTTCTTTTATGGCGCCGTATTTAACGAAGGCCGCATACCCGATGGAGCCTTTACGTTTTGGGCGCCATGGTTCGAGCGCTTTTCTGTGCCGTTTTGGGCCCAATTTTTTCCTATTGAACAAGTGACTACGGCTTTTATCTTCACACTGTTTGTTCTCAACTTTCTTTCAATGTACGCACTTTGCCGATATCTCGACTGGAACCGCTCAATTTCAGTGGGACTCTCAATGAGCTGGGCCTTTTGTGCTTATACAAGAGCAAGAGCTAAGGTGCATGGAGCTCTCACCGGGACCTTTCATGTTCCCTTGATCTTTTTGGGCCTCTTCTTGGTTGCGCGCGGAAAGACATGGCGCTCCTTGGTGTTAGCCACTGCGGTTTTTCTATTTGCCTGTACCACAGCCCATTATTACATCGTGACTTCGGCCTTTCTCGCCCCTTTCTTTGTGGCATTTTTTGCTATTCAGCCAGAGGTGAGAAGGGAATGGAAGAAGGCCACGGCTCGACTGCTTATCGCCGTGATCCCTGCGATTGGTTTTCTTGGCTACAATTATCTTAAGCCTATGCCCAGCAACGCCAAACTCAATGCCGAGCAGGCCATCCCCAAGGGTGGAGATACAAAAGATGGATCCACCCATCCCTTCTTGCGCTATTTTGCGGCACGACCGATTGACTACATCGCAGGGGACATCGCGATGGGCGCCTCCGATTTGAACCCCATACGCTCAATGGTCTCAGAGCACATTCTTAATAACCTAGACAATAGCAACCCACATGAACGGACCAATGGCATTCGATGGATCATTCTCATCGTCTCCGGCTTTGCTGTGTTCATGTTCTTTAAAAAGAAATTCGCAGAGCAGGGTCCAATTCGAGTACAAATGATCTTTTTTATGACCTTTGCCTTATTCACCTTTTGGCTGTCACTCTCTCCAGACGTGCCATTTCCCAACTCAGGGCCCTCTTTGTGGCTCTATA
>JAPKGD010000207.1 GCA_026648125.1 Bdellovibrionales bacterium
TGAGCCAAGACTTTCTACAATTGATCAGGATCTTGGCTCCATCTTTAAAGAATAAGACTAATCCTTCTTTTGCTCAGGCAAAGAAATTTCAAACTCACACTCAGAGACTTCGTAAGGCATCTGGATATGCCGTAGCTTATCGTTAATGTCGAGAGAGAGCATCGCTTCGCGCTTAATAAATTCGTAGTCTTGAAATGAGGTCAGCGAAATGCTCGTGTTAAAAGCAAAAGCCTGCACCTTAAGGCCGTCAATTTGATAAGTTTCGCCTCGCCGACAAGAGAAAATTCCGTCGCTGAAAAACTGGCACTCCTTTAACGGGAAGGTCACTTCAAGGCGATTTCCTAGGCGCTTGAGAAGCTCTCCTCGCTCGCGAAGCATTTCGATGTCATTTGGAGTGATGGGCCCAGAGTGAATGGGCATATATTGGGCACCATTGTGATGCAACATAAGCATGTGAACTTTATCGCCTTCTGTGTACCCGGCAAAGGACGTGGTAGGTTGTCCAGTGACGCAAGAAAACCTTATGCTTGTTGGTGTAATAGGCTCTGCAGAGACCGTGATGGCAAGACCTGCGGCCAGAATAATTCCCCAAATGTTCATCATATGCTCCCCCATTGAACAAGAAAGCCGTGATAAAAGCATAGGTCGTGAGGATTGGCGAAGATCAAACTCGATTTGAAGATTATTCTAAGGTGGAGTCAGCCTGGCCCAGTGGCCCAGTGGCCCATTGGTCCTTGGGCCGGGCCTAGATGAGAGGAATTGGACTTGTGGAGTCGAGAATGGAGTCGGTACCCTTAGATAGTAGTGTAGTGTTTTGGGGGATTTTTGCTATGCGCCAGGGGATTGTAAGTGTGCTCATCATTGCCGCAATTTGCGGTGGCTGCACCAAGAAATCTTCAAAGCAGACGGGGAACCCGGCGGCGAGTCAACAAGCGGAGACTCAAAAAGTGCAGCCAGCTCAAGTTCCACCAAGTGCTCCAAAAGCTCTGGGTTGCGAAAGTGGCGCCGCCCCAAATGTGATTTCTGGAAATTGTCAGGGAAAATGGAGTTTGGTGAACGGAGCGAGTGGCCAAGTTTGTGAATATGTCTGGGGACCGGCGGTGCAATGTCCCGCAGGAACCAAGGCCCTTGGCAATGATACGGTCTGTTACGGAGTTACTGGGCGTCCAGTGGAAGGAGAAAAACTTAAAAGTGCAGAGGGATGTGCGCAAAAATTTGGCGCTCAACCGATCTCTCCAAAATACACTTTAAGTTGTTGTGCATTATGAAAAAATTAATTCACCCATCCGCATTTGTTGAAGAAGGGGCCATCATCGCCGATGGCGTAAATATTTGGCATTTGGCTCAGGTGCGAAAGGGAGCCCGACTGGAAGAGGGCGTTTCAATTGGAAAAGATGTTTATATAGATGCTGATGTGACGGTTGGTTTAGGCACCCGCATTCAAAATGGTGTGAATGTGTATAAGGGTGTGGGTATTGGTAAGTATTGCTTTGTGGGACCAGGTGTAACCTTTACGAATGATCGCTACCCTCGCGTGGGTAGAACGACTTGGACCGTGGTGCCAACGATATTGGATGACGGCTGTTCGCTTGGTGCTGGTGCGATCGTACGCTGTGGGGTGCACATCGGAGCATTTGCAATGGTGGGCTCTGGCGCAGTTGTGACAAAAGATATTCCAGCATTTTGTTTGGTCACTGGAGTTCCAGCCGATGCCACCCACCGAATTTGTGCATGTACCGACACGGTCATGCCGCTCATCTCCTTTGATGGCCAAGTGATCAGAGACTGTTGTCATAAGAATCTAAAACCAGAAGTATTACAACTTGCCATTACAAAGGCAGATGAGGCGCGCGACCTGGTTATTCTACCGAGGCGCACGGGCGTGGGGTGAAGCCCACTCTTAAAGAGACCCATCTTTGGCTGCTCTTGTTGGCGGCCGTATTTCTACTTTATCTTCCCTCACTGAGAGGTCCTTACATCCTCGACGACTCTCATACGGTTCAGTGGAATGGTTCGATTCAGAACATTCAAAATTTTTTTAAACTTTGGACATCCGCACAGCACTATTCCTCCTCGCCAGACAATTGGGGCTATAGGCCCGTGGTCACAGCCCTCAATTCCATTTGCTGGTGGATAGGCAAGGGGGCCACTTGGCCCTTTCATGTGCTCAAGGTTTTGTTCTTTTCTTGGCTCTGCATTTTGCTCTTTAATGTTTGGCGAAAACTCTTACCTCAAGCTCCCCGAGAGCTCGTAGCTGTTGCAGTTCTTATCTTTGCGGCCAACCCAATTCACACGCAAGTCGTTTCATATATTTCTGCGACAACGACTCTTGTTGCCGCAACACTCGCGTTGTTTGTTATCAACACCTATCTAAAATATCGAGATTCTAAAAAGAAACTTTATCTCGCGCTAATGTTCTTCGGCGTGCTCCTTTCTATGCTGGCCAAAGAAGAAGGCATCGTCGTTATAGCTTTAATCCCTCTTGTTGAGCTCTATCTCAGAAAAATTGAGGGAAAAGCTCTCTTTAGAAATCTACCATTTGTTCCTCTTCTAATTATGGGAATTGCCGTGGCCATAGCCATGGCCCTCATAATTAAAATGTTTGAGCCGACGTCAGATATTGCCCGGGGCAGTCTACCAAAGTGGCACTACTTTATAACTCAGTGGCGAGCGTATCTCAGATATATCGGAATGTATTTTGTTCCGGTGGGAATGAATGCCGACAATCTCGAGTTTGGATTTTCTACCTCGGTCACGGATCCTAAGGTGATTGTCGCAGGATTGCTGAATGTCATTTTGCTTTTGGCGGCTGCATTCGCGTTAAAGCGAATGCCAATTATCACATTGGTAATTTTGTGGTTTTATATTGCGATCTCTCCAGGCTCAAGCGTGGTGGTGTTGGCTGAACCCGTTAATGATCACAGGGCCTTTATGGCCTATCTCGGACTGTTTGGCTTGGGAGCTTGGTTTTTAAACTTTCTAAATCAGTATAACTACAAAGTTTATTTCTCAGTCGCGGCATCCGTTTTGGTTCTATATTCATACGGTACAATTCAAAGAAATAAGCTATGGGCGAACAACGAAGCATTGTGGCGAGACGTGGTCGCAAAGAATCCAAGTTCGCCACGGGCCTACAATAATTTGGCTGTCGATTTAATGGCTAAAGCCCGCTACGACGAAGCCCTTGATCTTTTGAATAAGTGTGCGGCCACTGGACCTCAATACGGGATGTGCTACATCAATCGAGCTATTACGGAAGCGGCATTAGGTCGAGACGATAACGCAGAGGCGGACTATCAGAGATCCATGCAGACGGATCGGGGTTATATTCATTCGCGACTGAACTATGCTTCGTTTTTAAGGGGTCGAGGTCACTTCTCGAGAGCCTTTGATTTACTGTTGGATGCTGACAAGTTTGCCCAAGGCCGAAACCTGAGAATACGCCAGATTTTGATAGAATTGGCTCTACAGTTGGGAGATCATAAGAAGGCAAGAGAGATGCTGGATGAGAGCCGAAAAACTTTTGGGGATCATCCGACTCTTTTAGGGCTTGAAAACTCTGTTAAGTAGCCGCAATCGAGAGCACCAGTGATGAAGCGACGGGGACTCATATTAGTCGTTAACTTTAATCAGTCTCAAGAGATTGAGAAATATCTCAATGAGTGCCTCCAATATTATTCTAAAAATCAAATCTTGGTGGTGGACGACGGCTCGAGCGATGGTTCGGACCAAGTGGCAGAGAGCTTGGGCTTTCAATTGATTAGACACCAGATGAACCAGGGCATTGGCGCCGCCATTCGAACGGGTTTGAAATGGGGAATGGAAAACGGCTTTGATTGGGTTTTGATTAGTTCGTCAAATGGCAAAATGGTGCCTGCTGAATTTGCTCAGGTCTTTGGTCCAGTTGATGCGGCGGAGGTCGAATTTGTTCAGGGTTCTCGGTATTTAAGAACAGATACAAACCAGGGACTCCCATTGTTTCGCCGCTTTGCCATTCCAGCATTTACGATGGTGGCAAGAGTTCTACTTTGGACCCGCCTGACGGATGTAACCTGTGGGCTTCGCTGTTACAGGTTGAGTTTACTTAAAGATTCGAGGATCAACCTGGATCAGAGTTGGCTTGATCGCTATGAGATGGAATATTATCTTTTGTACAAGTTTGTAAAAGTAATGAAGGTGAGTTGGAGAGAAGTCCCGGTTACTATTCGCTATGGACATTTGGCAAAAGACAGAAAGTCCAAGATTGTTCCGATAACGGGTTGGTGGTCGATGATTAGGCCTTTTGTTTTTTTGACATTGAGATTGAGGAGGTAACAATGTTGTTAAGAATTGTGGTTTCGAGTTTGCTGATTGCGACAGGTGTTGGTTGCGTTAAGAAGGCGAGCGAACAAAAGGCAGCAAAGTCGGCAAGCGACTCATTGCAATTAGCAATTGAAAGAGCAAAGACTACTCCAAGTTATGAAAACTATATTGGCTTGGGACTTGAATATGCAAAAAAGGGTGATTCGGAGGGCGCTGTTTCGGCTTATAAAAAGGCGAGCCAAATTAATCCAAAGGCCCCACTTGCTTGGAATAATATCTGCGCGGAATTAAATGGTCGAAACCTCTACTCGGAGGCTATTTCTTATTGCGAGAAGGCAATCGCGATTGAGCCAAAATTTAAGCTGGCACAGAACAATTTGGATTTTGCTAAGAAGAAGCTCGAAGAAACTCGGGCTGCAGTTATGAAGAAAAAAGAGACTCTGATGTCTTCGGCAAATGCCAAATCGGGTGATTTTTTAAAGTTGGGAATGGAT
>JAPKGD010000208.1 GCA_026648125.1 Bdellovibrionales bacterium
GCTTGGAGCTCATCAGTTTGAGTTTCTAAAAAGGCACCCGTCAGGCTGATATTGCGCAAAGTTCCCTTCGTATTCTGCCGGGCGTAGCTACGCCGGTACTCGATCTCCATTTTTAGAGGAAGCCGGGGAGCTGGAGCCTGGTCTGTACTGGGGTTCATAGGGGACCCTCCTGTTTACTCCTTATTTTATCGGCACGAGATCAGAAATTATTAAGTGTTATTCCGCCCTTAGGGGTCTGGGTGCCAAGAGGATAGACAAAATTTCGGAAATTTTGGCTCAAAATGAGAATGGGCTAAGGGGACACATTCGCCCTCAACAAAACTTAATACTTGCAAGATCATAATGCGACGCAATAAACTGTAAGCTGTCCACCCGTTGACAAGATGCCCCTTCGATTCGTAGAAGTTGAAAGTCTTATTTGGGGTTTCTTCTCTATTAAGATTTTGAGAATTGATCCGGCGCGGCTGTGGCCGAATGGGGCGCTGGGGAATAAGTCTGTAATTCAACTAACCGCGCGAGTTTGCGCACAAACAATAAATAAAATTTGACCAAATCAAAGAAAAAAACCGAACAACAAAACCAAGGATTAGAAATGTCAGATACAACTGATACTCCTTCGGAAGCACCAGAAACCAAAACTAAAAGTTCAGATGCTCCCGTAGAAAAGAGTGCAGCACCTGCGGGTGGAGAAGAGGCAGCCGGAGCGGCCCCTGCACCACAGGCCAATAATCAAAATGAAGAACGTGGATTTCGACGCTCTGGAGGCGGGCGACATGAGCGGCGCTTTCACAAGGGCGACCGAGACAGAGACCGCCACCGCCATCGTAATGACCGCAATGATAGGGGCGGAGGCAATGGTGGTCACCGTATGAATTCTCAAGATCGTCGGCCTGGTGGAATGCAGGACGACGTCGAAGAAATTGCACCAAGTGCACCCGTCGATCTATCGGATATTAATTTGACTGAAGAAGAACGAAAGGACCTTAGCTCAAAGAATCTCCGAACTAAGGATATTCGGGAGCTCACTGCGCTTGCGAGCAAGCTCAAGATTGAAAATGCTGCGGGTATGAGACGCCAGGACATGGTGTTTGAGATTCTTAAGCGGGCGGCTCAGCTCGGAGACATTTACGGCAATGGCGTTTTGGAAATACTCCCCGATGGATACGGGTTTTTGCGTTCGCCAGATTACAATTATCTGCCAGGACCAGATGATATTTATGTGAGCCCCTCGCAAATCAGACGGTTTGGCTTGAGGACCGGCGACACGGTCAGCGGCACAGTAAGGCCCCCGAAGGACGGAGAACGATACTTTGCTTTGCTCAAAGTGGATCTCCTGAATTTTGAACCTCTAGAGCAGTCAAAAGATAAGATTCTCTTTGATAACCTGACTCCGCTCTATCCGGATGAGCGACTGAAGCTCGAGCACGGCCCTAAAGATTACACCACTCGCGTGGTCGATCTCATGGCTCCTCTGGGCAAGGGTCAGAGGGCCTTGATTGTTGCGCCACCTCGCACTGGGAAAACAGTTCTGTTGCAGAATATCGCCAATGCGATTTCCAAAAATCATCCTGAAGTGACCCTCATCGTACTTTTGATCGACGAGCGTCCAGAGGAAGTTACGGACATGCTCCGAACAGTAAAGGGTGAAGTGGTAAGCTCGACCTTTGATGAACCTCCCACTCGACACGTTCAGGTGGCGGAGATGGTCATCGAAAAGGCAAAGCGACTTGTTGAGCACAAGCACGACGTGGTGATTTTGTTAGATTCGATCACTCGTCTGGCTCGCGCATACAATACCGTGGTTCCACCTTCTGGAAAG
This sequence comes from Bdellovibrionales bacterium, assembly GCA_026648125.1. Taxonomy (GTDB): domain Bacteria; phylum Bdellovibrionota; class Bdellovibrionia; order Bdellovibrionales; family UBA1609; genus JAIBAM01. The sequence goes on from JAPKGD010000208.1 coordinate 1,820, forward strand.
ATTCTCTCTGGTGGTGTGGACTCCAACGCTCTTCATAAGCCCAAGCGCTTCTTTGGTGCGGCCAGAAACATTGAAGAAGGCGGAAGCTTAACCATTATTGCAACGGCCCTCATTGATACGGGCTCGCGAATGGATGAAGTGATCTTTGAAGAATTTAAAGGTACAGGAAATTCTGAGATTCACCTCGATCGAAAGCTTATGGAAAAGAGAATTTTCCCGTGTATGGACATTAATAAGTCCGGCACGCGAAAAGAAGATCTGCTCATCGAAAAGGCGGACCTAAATCGCCTGTGGATCTTGAGAAAGGTCTTAGCGCCGATGAATGTGATCGACAGCATGGAGTTTTTGATCAGCAAGCTCGAAAACACCAAGACCAATGCTGAATTTCTCTCATCGATGAGCAGCTAAGTATTCGTCATGTTCGGAAAGCTGGAAGAGGTCGAAAAGCGACACGACCAAATTACTCAGGAACTACAGCGGCCGGGAATCACCGACGATCAGGCAAACTATCGCCGTTTGATGAAAGAACTTTCCGACCTCGATGAGGTCGTCGCCGTGTACAGGTCCTACAAGCGAGATCTAAACCAGATTAAAGAAAATCGAGAATTGATGACGGGAGATCAAGACCCGGAAATCAAGGCGATGGCGAAAGAAGAAATCGCGGGTCTTGAAAAGCAAGTGGCCGAGGCCGAGGAGAAGCTAAAAGTTCTTCTGCTTCCCAAGGACCCTAATGACGACAAGAATATTATTTTGGAAATTCGTGCGGGCGCCGGAGGAGACGAAGCCGGCCTATTTGCGAAAGAGCTTTTTCGCGCCTACTCTCTCTTTGCAGCCCAACAGGGCTGGAAATGCGACATGATATCGCTTTCTGAGGGCAGTGTGGGTGGATATAAGGAAGTCATCGCAGAAATTTCAGGCGATAAGGTGTTTTCTAAATTGAAATACGAAAGCGGCGTGCACCGAGTACAAAGGGTCCCGCAAACCGAAGCCTCAGGTCGGGTCCACACCTCGACAATCACAGTCGCGGTACTGCCGGAGGTCGAGGAGGTCGAAGTTAAGATCAACCAGAACGATCTTAAGATAGAGACGACTCGGGCCAGCGGGGCAGGTGGACAATCTGTGAATCGGACCGATTCTGCCGTTCGCGTAACCCACTTACCCACTGGCTTGGTGGTGTATTGCCAAGAGGGCAAATCTCAGCACGCCAACCGCGACCGAGCTCTTAAAATTTTGTTCTCGCGGCTTAAAGCTATTGAAGACGAGAAGGCTTTAAAAGAGGCATCAGATGCGCGTCTTGCGCAAATTGGTACGGGCGATCGGTCGGAGAGGATTCGTACCTATAATTTTCCGCAAAGCCGAATTACCGATCACCGCATTGGCTTTACGACTCACGCCATAAATGAAGTCATGGATGGCCACCTAGACAGTCTTATTGAACCGCTGGTGACTCATTTTCAAGCGGAGGCGCTCAAACGACAGGCTCAAGCATGACGTTGGGAGAATTTATCTCCTTAGCGCAAAAAGAGCTTCGTGAAGTAGGTTTCGAATCTCCATTGAGTGAAGCTCATTATTTGCTCAGCCAATTGTTAGGCATTGAGAGATCGCGTCTCGTGGTCTGCGAAACCGAAACCTTGAGTGAGTCCGATGAAAATAAATTGCAGGGGGCCCTAGAACGACGATTGAATGGTGAGCCATTGGCCTACATTGTGGGGTTTAAGGACTTTTTTAAATACCGATTTAAAGTTCGTCCCGGCGTATTAATTCCTCGACCAGAAACTGAATTGATTGTCGAAGAGGCACTTAAGCGAAAGCCAAATTTTACCAGCACCTTTCTTGATTTGGGCTGTGGGAGCGGATGCATTGGGCTTTCGCTCTTGAAGGAATGGCCAAAGGCTAATTTGATTGCAATTGATCAGTCTCCGATTGCTGCCGAGGTGACCAGAGAGAATGCTATATCGATGGGTCTTTTCGATCGGAGTGTTGTAATGGAGGGCTCAGTAGAAGGATTCGCGGAGGATCTTCACAAGAATCTCGGGGCTGACGGAGTGGAATTAGTCGTGGCGAATCCTCCTTACATCGATAGGGCCGATACGAGGGTAGAGCCTCATGTGTTTAGGTACGAACCACACGAGGCTCTTTTTGCCGATCAGGATGGACTAGCAGCAATCTGGAGTTGGTTGGGCATTGTCGAGGCAATCCTTAAGCCAAACGGAGTTGCGCTCTTTGAAATTGGCACGGATCAGGCAGAGTTGGTTGATACGAAGATCGTTAAAATGTGTCCGAGCCTTAGAGTTGAGCAGATTATTAAGGATCTTTCAGGCCGCGACCGAATTCTAATTATTAATAGAATTCGGTAGTTCGATAACGTCTACGGACTTTTTCGCTAGCTGTAGCTTCAGATGATCCGGAAGAGTTCCTTCAAATACAAAAGTGATCTTTTCGACCCGAAAGTTAAATTGGCCTAATTTTAACCGTAATCCATTGAGCCAGTCTGCTTTCTGTAGAAGAGATTCCACATCAAAAGAATTTCTTGGAATGTTTGCGATATATATCCAGTTGAATCCAGATTCTATGACATCGTCAGGAGCTTGGGGGCCCGTGACCGGCCGGTCTATATTGATATTAGGGACGATAAATTTAAATATGAGGGCTTTGATTCGGCGCCGGACTATGCTCAACCGAAAATGTGCTCTTTGCCGTTGTTCCACGTAAATTCCAAATTCGAGTTCTGGAGGTGAGCGAAAGCTTGAAACAGATTCAAGGGTCAATTTTAGTTGCGGCGGGCGTCGTCGCGGCGGGCGTCGTCGGCGTCGCCGGCCTCGCCCTGGTCAAGGGCGGAGAGTTCGGAGACGTCGCTGCGCCGGACCGTCTTGGAGTCGAAGCTGCCCCGCGTGACGGCGCCGGGCGCCAAGGTTCGCCAGGCCTCCCAGGTGTTGACGGTGTCGCGGGCCT
>JAPKGD010000209.1 GCA_026648125.1 Bdellovibrionales bacterium
TGTTCCTCGGCACCGCCCTCGGCGTGGACGTTTCGAAATTCGGACCCTGGCATCAATCCATCTTCCTCGCCATCGTGATGATCTCCCAGGCAGTCCTGAATCTTTGACCCTTTGACGGTGCGTCTTTAGGATGAGGGGGCAAAGCGTGGGGAAGAACAGTGACAATCATCGATCGATACATCGGCCGTACCTTTTTAGGCTTCTTTCTGGCCGGCCTGGTTGTCTTTGTGACCATTTTTTTGGCAGTGGATGCGATGAGTTTTGCTCTTCGCTATAGCGAAGCAGGAGTTGGACCGCTCATTCGTTACTACTTTTATTTTATGCCGACGGTGGTTTATCAAATGGTTCCCGTGGCCTGTCTGTTGGCGACGGTGTTTACAATGGCCACTCTTAATCGGTCCAATGAATTGGTTGCGCTTTACAGTGTGGGCCTGGGTTTAGTTCGGATTACAGCTCCCATTCTTGTTCTAGTTGGAATTATCGGGCTATTGAGTTTTGCGGTCAGTGACCAGCTTTTACCGCGGTTCGCCCAGCGCAAGAATTATGTGGAGTACGTAGAAATCAAAAAGAGGCCGGGGCTTTATTCGACGGTCAATACCAACAAGATTTGGTATCGATCGGAGAATATTCTCTTTAATATTAAGACCCTCGATGCCGAGGCCGCCCGGGCCCAGGGGTTGACCCTTTACTATTTTGATTCCGCCTGGAATCTTGTTCAGATGGTCACCTCTCGAGAAGTTTTGATCGATAAGACGTTGTGGAAACTGCATGATGGCACAGTCACCCTTTTTGCGGGCGAAGGATCATTCCCACTCACCAAGAGTTTTACCGAAAAAACGGTAGAAATGAACGAAGACGTGGCCGACATAGGTGCGACGGCAAACTCCTCTGAGGTTATGAGTCTCAGATCTTTGAATAAGTTTATTGCCCGAAATAAAGAGGCCGGTTTGGACACCCTTCGCTACGAAGTGGATTACTTTTCAAAGTTTGGCTTTGCCTCCGCCGCTCTAGTCATGTCCCTGCTGGGTATCCCTTTCAGCATTCGGCGGCAAAGGTCAGGTGGCCATGTGATGTCCATCGGACTTTGCCTCGCTTTGGCCTTTTCGTATTGGGCGCTTTACAGCCTGGGAGTCACTTTAGGGCAACATGGCACCTTGCCGCCCATTCTTGCGGCCATGGGGCCCAGTGCACTTATGGGGGCGGCGGGAACCTGGCTTCTCTTGCGCCTTAGGCAATAATAATGATAAGATTTAAATATGATTTTAGAGATTTTAAAGTATCCAGACCCGCGTCTTCGTAAGCGCTGCGAGCCCGTGGCCGAGGTCACTCCTGAGCTCAAGAAGCTGGCCGAAGACATGCTCGAAACCATGTACGCGTCCCGTGGGATCGGATTGGCCGCGGCCCAAGTGAATCAGCAGATTCGATTGCTCGTTGCGGATATTCGTCCCAAAGAAAATGGCCGGTACAAGGTTGATGATATGACTGATTTGGAGCGCCAAGCACCCATGCCGTTTATTATCTTTAATCCTGAGATTGTTAGTAAGGACGGGAAGACCACTTACGACGAAGGTTGTCTCAGTGTTCCGAGCTATTTTGAAACTGTGGAGCGGACGAAGGTCATCGAAATTCGTGGCCTCGACATCAACGGACAGGAATTTATGGTGAAGACGGACGGGCTTCTGGCCATCTGCCTACAGCACGAGATCGATCACCTTGATGGCAAGTTGTTCTTGGACCGGTTAACGCCGATTCGTGCCACGCGACTCAAAGCGAAGATCAAGAAAAACGGCTACCCCGATCCCGATAAAGCGGATCAGGACGACGATCAAGAAGTAGAGATGTGAGTCGAATTCGCACGGCCTTCTTTGGCACCCCTGACTTTGCCCGCACCTGCTTAGAAGGCCTCATTAAAGACGCCCATTTTGAGGTTGTTGGCGTTGTCACTCAACCCGATCGACCGGCGGGTCGACATCTCAAGCTTCAGCCTTCTCCCGTCAAAGATTTGGTGCAACCCTTAGGTATACCCGTTCTTTGCCCAGAAAATGTGAATGAACCCGCCGTGCTTGAGGCGATCTCTCAATGGAAGGCCGAAGTGGCCGTGGTCGTGGCTTTTGGCCAGATTCTTAAACAGGGAATCTTGGACTTGTTTCCGCGAAAGATTGTGAATGTCCACGCCAGTCTTCTCCCGCGCTGGCGCGGGGCCGCCCCCATTCAAAGAGCGATTATGGCAGGCGATAATGAGACGGGTGTTTGCTTGCAGGTCTTGGTACTCAAACTTGATGCGGGTGATGTCCTGGGAACTCGGAAGTTGAATCTCGATGAGGGTCTCGATGCAATGGATGTTCACGAAAAGATGAAGCCATTGGCGGTTGAGTTATTGAGTGTGGACCTCATGGACTACCTACGAGGAAATTTGAGCCCCATCCCCCAGGACGAGTCTCGGGTCACTTATGCCTCTAAAATCGACAAAGCTGAGTGTCGCATAGATTGGTCGCGGAAGGCCGTTGAGCTTTCGAACCAAATTCGTGGACTGGCGATGGGACCAAGTGCCGCATGCCGGCGAGAGGGCCAAATTTTAAAGGTCTTAAAAGCAAAGGTTGCTCCTGGCATGAAAGGTCAGCCTGGGGCTGTCGTCGGCGTTGACGAGAATTCTTTTACCGTGGCATGTGGTTCGGACGGCCTTCAGGTGTTCCTTGTGCAGCCAGAGTCACGGGCACGAATGGCCGTGAAAGAATATCTTAAGGGGTATCCTCTGGCAGTGGGTCAGATGCTGGAATGACGAATTCAAATTCAGGTCGCTTTTTGATTGCGCCGTCGATTCTCTCGGCGGACTTTGCAAATTTAGAACGAGAGCTTAAAGCCATTGCCGAAGCTGGGGCGGACTGGGTCCACGTGGACGTCATGGATGGCCATTTTGTGCCTAACCTCACCATTGGTGCGCCTGTGGTTAAGGCTTTAAAAAAGGTAACGACTCTCCCTCTTGATGTCCACTTGATGATCGAAAAGCCAGAACGTTACGTGGACGACTTTGTCGCCGCTGGGGCCACCTATCTGACCATTCACGTTGAGGCAACGGCAGATCCAGCGGCGTGCTTACGCCAAATTCGCAGCCGTGGAGTTAAGCCGGGAATCACTCTAAGGCCGCAAACTCCAGTTGAAGAAGTGCTACCCCTTTTACCGTTATGTGATCTTGCTTTAGTTATGACGGTGAATCCAGGTTTTGGGGGGCAGAGTTTTATGGCGGACCAGGCCCAAAAGATCGTGGCCCTAAAAAAGGAAATAGAGCGACTCAAATTGAACGTCCTGATCGAAGTGGACGGTGGAATCAATGCGGAGACCGTCAAACACGTGCAAGGCGCGGATGTACTGGTTGCCGGGAATTACATTTTCAAGAACGATTACAAAAGCGCAATTAACGCCTTAAAGGATGCATAACCCATGTTTGAATTGAGCGGCGAGGGAGTCAACGCTGAGCGGGTCTGGTCTATTGCTCAGCGAACGGTTTCAAAGGTGCGTCTGTCTTCGGGCGCTCGAGATCGCATGCAGGAGTCGCGCTCTTACATAGAGAGTCGCGTTTCGGCGGGCGAAACTATGTATGGTGTGAACACTGGGTTCGGCGCCTTCAGTGGAGTAAAAATCTCGAATGAAGAAATAATCCAGCTGCAAAAAAACCTTATTCGTTCTCACAGTTGCGGTATCGGTCCGGCATTTTCTCCGGAAGAGACCCGCGCGATCATGTATCTCAGGGCAAACGCCTTAGCTCGAGGGCATTCCGGGGTTCGACCGGTCGTGGTTGAAAAGCTTCTCGATTTTTTGGACAAGGATTTACTTCCAGTTATACCCAGTCAAGGAAGTGTGGGGGCGAGTGGAGATTTGGCGCCCTTATCTCATCTCGCTTTGGCCCTGATCGGTGAGGGCGAGATCTTTTATCAAGGTCAGATTTATTCAGCCCAAGAGGCCCTTAAAAAGGCGGGAATAGCGCCCCTGGAACTCGCTGCCAAGGAAGGTCTCTCATTGATCAATGGGTGCCAGGTCATGACCGCCGTCGGGATGATTCACGCGTATGAAGCCCGACGACTTTTATGGTTGATGGACTTGGCTGGAGGAATGTCACTTGAAGCCCTCAAAGGATCACGAAGTGCCTTTGACCCCTTGATTGCGGCAACGCGCCCCCATCCTGGCGAAGCAAAGACGGCAAGAAATTTACTTAAAATCTTGGGAGCCTCTTCGGAAATCGGAGAGAGCCATACCAATTGCAGTAAAGTGCAAGATGCCTACTCTCTCCGCTGTATGCCGGCTGTTCATGGTGCCGCCAAAGACGCCTTGGGAAGAAGTTTAGAAACATTAGAGATTGAGGCCAATTCTTCCACAGACAATCCTTTGGTTTTTGCCAAAGATGGAAAAGTTTTAAGCTGTGGCAATTTTCACGGGGAACCCGTTGCTTTTGCGCTGGATTTTCTTGGAATTGCTATGGCGGCGGCAGCAAGTATTTCGGAATGTCGAATCGAAAAGCTGATCAATCCGGCGATGAGCGATCTGCCCGCATTTCTTGCGCCCAAAGGGGGGTTAAATAGCGGACTCATGATTGTTCAGGTCGCTGCTGCATCGTTAGTCAGTGAAAATAAAATTTTAGCTCATCCAGCATCCGTCGATAGCATACCCACTTCGGCGGACAAAGAGGATCACGTGAGTATGGGCACCATTGCGGCCCGCAAATTGGGTTCGATTGTGAAAAATGCCGAAAATATTGTCGCCATGGAAATTTTGAG
>JAPKGD010000021.1 GCA_026648125.1 Bdellovibrionales bacterium
CGGGCGATGGCCAAAAAACCAAGTTTGGCGACCCAACCGTATACATTTTCAAGAGGGTGGCCCTCTACACTTACTTTAAGATCTGAAACGCAAAGCCGCTTATACACAGCACCGGGACTATTGAGGCTTTCCTTTGGCCCCTTTTCCTCGTGAGCGCGCAAAAATCCTCCGGCAAGCTGGCAGCCGATCATGTAGATCGTTGGCTCTGCCGTAACACCTTGAGCCTGTACCACCGTAGGAATGCCTTCCTGAACAATAACCTGTTCAATTTCACGACCACCTTTGGCCGCCTTCATTTTTTTGCGCGACTTGTATGACCAATTACGAACGTCATCTCCATTCGACACCTGTGTCACACCCAAGCCATAGGTGCCCGCATTATTCTTGATGAACACAAAAGGCTCGCCCGGGTCTTTGTGGTCTTTGTACTGGCTCTGTAGGCCAGCAATCATATCATCAACCATGACCGCCAACTTTTCCCGGCTCGCCTCATTATTCACATCAAATTCAGAAAAGAGAGTTGTCTTCACCGACAAAATCCAGGGATCGAGGTCAATCACCTGACAAAAGCTCTCCGCCAGCGCATTGTACTCTTTAAAAAATTGATCCTTGCGTCTTTGATGCCACCCCAGTTGATGAGGAGGATTCATCGGCGTTTTCAAGCCTTCGACCCATTCTTGATAGGCATCAGAAAAATCATTATTACTAATAATCAAATCCGCGGTCATTCCGTCCACTTGAACCTGATCACCCATTCGAACTGCTGAATGTACAGTGATTGCCTGACCCGAAGCACTGGTGAGTTCAAGCGGGCTCTCGAGTAGCTTAGGAATAGCGACCCTTACATCAAGTTCCGCCTCAGTGAGCAACCTCTTAAGTGTTGCAACGTTATCCCAGTAATAGGGATTTTTAGTATGTTCCTCGGTCAAAAGGAGAATTTTTCGTGCACCAGGCTGATGCGAGTTAAAGTAATTTTTAATAATGTCGACAGAGGAATCCTGATCGGTTGGGCATATGTTGTTTATCCCAGCCGGAAAAACATTGGCGTCAACAGGTGCGACCTTGCCTCCCGAATCTCGAATATCAAAGCTCGAGTAGAATGGAAAAAAAAGTCCTTCACTCTCCTTCGCAAACCAGGCCTCAACGGCTTCGAGGCGGTTTACAATCTTTCGATGGATAAGGTCGTGAATCATTCAGATTTCTCCATTTGCCAAGCCGCACCGACGACACTGACGGGAAGTAGGAGGACCGTAAGGCCGGGAATTACTGAAGTCAATGAAAGGCCCAAGCCTAGGCCCAAAACTCGAGTTTTGCCCTGAGAGAGGGTTTTCGCTCTTTGTCGGAGATTTAATCCCTTTGCTTCAAATCCATAGTCAAATACATCCGCGGCAAAGAGGCACATCGACAGGTAGGCGGCCAAAAAATTAAGTCCCGGAATGAAGCTCACTGAAAACAAAATGAGACCCGCCATCGCGAAAATTGTACCTTTAATAATTCCAATAAGGACCATCTTTAAGTTGTGCCAAATCCACCCACCAAAACCTTTAGTCGCAACGACAGAAACTCCTCTCAAACGAAGAGTTTTTTCCGCGAGAATTGCATTAAAGGGAGCGGCGAATACTGTGGCTACAGACATGACTGCAATTAACCAAATCACTACAAAAATGAGTCCAAATACGAGCAAGATTGGATAGTAAAGCACATTAAACCAAACTCCCGTTCCCACCCATCCCGCAATTAATGCTGTGATCCAACCTTGGATATACCCAAGCCCCGTGGTCCATCCCACCACGATAAGTGCGATATCGATGATCCAGGGAATCATCAGCCACGGCCACAAAGAGGGTGTGCGCCTAATGACATCCCAACCTTGGACTGGAATCCTAAGTCCTTGAGCAAAACTGGAAAGTTCCTTGTTCATGGCGAGGTCTTGCCCTTCTTCTTGGGAAGAAGCTTTCGCTCTTTGGCCTGTCTCTCGAGTTCAGTTTCGCTTGAACTCTTGACACGTCCCTCTGCTCTGATGCCTTGCCGACGTTCCGCCTCGGGAGTCAAAGGAGTCGATGGCTCAACTTCAGACAAAACAGAGATGAGTTGCTTTTCTCGCTCTACAGCCCCATTAAAAAGCCGTTTCATTTCTGCGGACTCACCTCGATTTGGCAATCGCTGCGCCTTAAGAACCCTCACGCTTCTCAAGGTTTCTTTTAGCACGTCAGCACGCAGTCCCGAGCCTTTCTGCCTTGCCGCCTGAGCATCAACGTCACCCACGCTTCCCAACGATTGGCTAAGCAACCAGAGCCGATCATAGGTTCCCAAAATTTCATCAGCCGCTCGGCCCGACCACTTCGTACTACCCAATTCGGCGGCCTGAAGGAGATAGAGCTGCATAAGCTGAAGACTGCGAATTTGAGGTACGGGATTGCGTTTAAACTCCTCGTCACTCACACTGCTTCGCCCCATAAAATATAGGGTTTCCGCCAAGCGATCCGCCATTTGAACTGACTCTTTATACTTAATTTGGAGCGCCTTAATTCCATCAAGCGCAAGACGAAAATATTTTTCCGCCTCTGTACGATTTCCCGATCTTGCATAAGCGGCTGCAAGTCGCGCGGGGACCTCCGCTTTGGCGGTGTCTTCGGGGAGCGCCGAGGATCTTCGTCTCACATCAAGTAATGCTACAAGGGCCTTATTGTCCTGACCAAGACATTCGTAAGTATAGCTCAACCGTAATAGTGCGAGCGCTTCAAGTCTAACAAACTTTCCAGCTGATCCTCTTGCGACCTGGCGGTAACTGTCTGCAGCCGCAGCACAATTCTTAAGCCCTTCGTGGCTGGCTCCGAGATTATACAAAATCACAAAATCAAATTCGAGCGCTGGAGACTGAACTAGAATCTTTTTAAAGATCTTCGCTGCTTCGGCGTACTTTTCCGAATCGAGAAGCTTCAAGCCTCGCTCGAAATCGACCTTCGCTTTCTCTTCTCGCTCATTATAGGTTGAATTATCTTTCGGCTTTGCAGCACATCCTGCGAATAAGAGTGTTGCAGAGACTGCCAGCACCACCCCAATGAAAGCATTTCGTTTCATATCAACTCCCGGTTACAAAAACTGAATCACTCTCTCTAATCCAGATATACCTTCAATAGCCTCTCGTCCCTCAGGAACTCGACAAAACGCCACATCCTCATGCATACGCCCTAATGTAGATAGGTATATTTTCTCCCGTGACTCATAATACTCGGCCAAACGCCCATGAAATTCTACTAATCGCTGCAGAACCTCATCGCCACTGGCCAATAGCGCCTTATCTTGCGCTGGCTTGAGCCAATCAGGCAAGGCGCGATTAATAATCACCGCCCGTAGATGGTGGCCACTTCGACCTAGCTCTGAGGCAAACTCCAGACCCTCCTTAAGCTTTGCCTCGTCAAACGCCGTCACGAGCACAAACCCCGTATCACTTTGTGCAAGAAGACGATGCACAGCTATACTTCTCTTTGCGACCGTCGATTGAATTTCTGCCGCAGCAATAAAGAACTCTGAAAGCTCCGTCAGAAAGCCCTTTCCGGTGACGGCCTCCAATGCACTGAGAACGGTTTGAGTACCCCGACTAAAAAAATCCTGAATAAGCCCACCACTCGGTTTTACAAACCATCTCGTAACCGAGTCTTGGAAGAGTGCAAAAATCCTCTCGGGAGCTCGTAAAAAGTCGATGGCATGATTGGTGGGTGGCGTGTCCAAGACTATGAGGTCGTACTTGTCGCTTTCTACGGCCTGTAATAGTCGCTCCAGCGAGGTAAATTCCTGTGAACCACTTATTGTGGATGTCAGCTGCTGAAACAGCCTGTTCTTGAGCAGCCGATCTGCGACTTCTGGCCTTGGCGAAGCCTGCTGGACAAACTCGGTGAAGATCCTTTTTGCATCGATCATAGCCGCATCCAAGACGTATTTGTCTGAATTTACCCGGCCCACCCCATCTGATCTAAGACTCAAACCAAGTGCGTCGGCCAACCGTCGCGCAGGATCCACGGTGAGAACTAATGTTTTACGTCCACTTTGAGCGGCCTTCAATCCAATGGAGGCCGCCATGGTCGTCTTGCCAACACCACCCGTTCCTGTGCACACCACAACTTTTAGTGAATCTAACCAACTTGCCACTTATGCCCCAAATCCTGGCTCATCTCTCTCAGCAGCGTTGGCCAGTCCGCAGTAAAGTAAAATGGCAAATGAATGGGCTGAACACCCCAACCTCTCACGCGTTGATCTGCGGCCTCCTGACGACCGCCTTGTTCACTCATATAATTTGCGAAAATTTGCAGCCAATCCATTGATCCGTCCCGCCCTACCAGTTTTTGCTGTACGGAATCGAGTTCTTGCTTGGAGAGTGGCATGGGCAAGTTTCTATTAATCACAATAGCTGGCGATATTGAAAGCTCCTGATTTACGAACTGGCATAGTTCGTCCGCCTCATTCATAGGAAGTTCTTCGGGCAAGGTGACAATGACCATTTTGGTATTTTTTGAATTCTTGAGCAATTCGGTCATCATTCGGCTTTGGTCTGCCATGGGACCCACGCGAATAGCGGCAGCCATACCGACCGGGGCCATGCAAAGCGCGCGAAAATGACCTGTGGCATAGGCGTCGACAACGACCACGTCATAGGGCAAATCGGGCCCCACTCCGCGGGGGCCGCTAGTAATTTTACCCAAGAGCGCCAACTCCCTTAGCCCTGGAGCTGCACCCACAAAAGAGCGCATCACCCGATTTGAAAAGAACAAATCCACAAGTTTTTCCACTTTGAGGTAGTGAAGAAGATATTCACGGAGGCACGCCTCTGGCTCCCATCGAACAGCATCAACTCCGGCCGTCACCTCAACTGGGCGCACGTCACCAGCCCCCGGAAAGACATGACGAAAGAACCCCCGCTCCCCCAACTCGGCGAGCAAAACCCGCTTGCCCTGTTTTGCTTCGATCAAGGCAATGCTCGCAGCGACGGCCGACTTTCCGACCCCGCCCTTTCCCGTGACCAAAATGACCTTCTGATTCTCTCTTTTCACCAACTCTCCACTTGCGCGGCGCACAAACAGTCTTGCCTTTGATCGCTTCGTTCCCTATAAGTTGAGCACTTTAATGCTCAGAGTCGAAAGCACCTGCGCTCCAAGGAGATCCAATGAAATCTACGCTTAACAAGCTTGAAGGCCTTGTTCGTAAACTCAACATCGAAATCCCCGCTGAACGCGTAAAATCGGCGTTCGACAAAGTGTATCGGGGGATTCAAAAAAACGCCACCGTTAAGGGTTTCCGTAAAGGTAAGGCTCCCATGGCAACAATTAAAGCCATGTACAGTGATCGTGTCCGCCAGGATGTTTTAAATGACCTGATTTCGGACACCTACCAATCTGCATTGGATGAGCACAAGTTGGAGCCCGTGGGCTACCCCAAAGTGAACTTTGAGCAATTCGTTGAAGACGGAGCCTTTGTTTACACTGCGGAGTTTGAAATTCGGCCAGAGATCGAAGTCAAAAAATATGAGGGCCTTGAGGTCGAAAAGGAGATTTTAGAAGTCGATGACTCTCGCATTATGGAAGTGCTCGAAAACATACGGCAAACTCAAGGAGAAACGGCCCCCGTTCTCGAGGACCGCGGCGCTCAGAACGAAGATGTGGTGGATATCGACTTCGACGGCTTTATTAATGGTGCCCCGCTTGAAAACGGCAGTGGCAAGGGACGCCTTCTCGAATTAGGCAGCAATCGCTTTATTCCTGGCTTTGAAGATGGTGTAGTCGGGATGAAGGTTGGCGATAGCAAAGAGCTCCATCTTGAGTTCCCAAAAGATTACCATGCAGATGTTGCGGGCAAGTCCGTGACGTTTAAAATCAAACTCAACGCGATTCGAAAAAAGGTTCTTCCCGAACTGAATGACGAGTTTGCTGCAAAATCTGGAAAATACAAAACTCTCGATGAGTTCAAAGACGCCATTCGTAAAGACATTGAAGAGAGCGAACAGCGCCGAATCAGAGATGATTTGCGAAACCGAGTTCTCAAAGCGTTGGTCAAAAATAATCCGGTAGAAGTGCCGAAAGGTTTAGCGGCTCAACAAAAGGAAATGATTATTGAAGACGTGCGCGGCCGCATGAGCGAGCAGGGTATGAGTCCGGAACAGTTTGAGGAATACAAATCGAAATGGGACAAAGATTTTGATCAGTCTGCAGCCTTCATGGTTCAGTCAACTTTTCTGGTCGACTCCCTTGCCGATAAAATGCAGCTCCGCGCTCGCCAAGAGGATTTTGAAGCGAAATTGGACCAGTTCGCGCAACAAACCGGAATTGAGCGAGATAAAGTTGCTGAATTTTACGGAAAACCCGAGCGCCGCTCCCGGCTGATGTTTCAAATCACCGAAGAGCGAGTTGTAAATCATCTCCTTGAGAAGGCAAAAATCAAGGAAGTGAAGAAAGACAAGCTCTCTGAGGCTCCATGAATACAGCAACAAATCCAGTTAACCGCAGGTCGTTTCGCAACCTCTTAATTGATTCAAATTTTCAATTTAGGTTTGCACTCTACTTTGCTGGGGCCGGGCTGTCTGCCATGACAGTTTTGCTCGTTGTTATTATGAGTCGTCTTTCCAATTTACTCACAACGGTTTCAACCGCGGTCCCCCAAGAAATTCTAAATAAGGTTCAGTTCAACCAATTGTTTCTTGAGGTGGCCACAGCTACAGCGGCCACCTTATTGGTATTAGCGGTAATCTTATTCGGCTTTGCCTTTTATATGAGTCATCGCGTGGCGGGAGCTGCAAGAGCCATTGAAAGCTATATCCGCGAAATTGAGGCTGGCTCATACGATCCAGACCGACAACTCCGCAAGGGAGACGATCTACAAGGAATCATGGCCGCGCTCCGTGAACTCGCAGCCAAATTAAGGAGCCGCCAAACGCGGCCCTAGCACTTACTTATTCTGTTTTGGAATTTTGGGTTTCTGATTTAGGCGCTACCGACACGGCATCGCCCTTATACTGAGTCATGACTCGCCATGCTTTAAGATAGTTGTAGGCTTGGCCCACTTGAAAGTCTTCAGAGAGCAATCTCTCTCTCGGAGACATTTTCTTTGGATCTTTCTCACCATCCGCAGTCCACCAGAATTGTACGGGATTGGTCAGACCCTTGCTCTTTTCCTCTTCTTCCGCCTCAGACAAAAGGTGTCCTTGGATATCTTTTTCCCTGCGTATCCGCTTTGTATCCGTCGCCTTTTTTAAAACATCTGTATTGAGGTCCTCAACTGAGACATCGGGGACAATACCTTCCGCTTGAATGGAGCGACCACTTGGAGTGTAGTATCGAGCAACAGTCAGCTTTAATCCTGAACCATCCCCCAGCTTCACTACCGACTGAACGCTGCCTTTTCCAAAGCTTCGCTGTCCCATAATGAGGGCCCTCTTATTGTCTTTGAGGGCACCGGCTAAAATTTCGCTCGCGCTCGCCGAATATTCGTCAATCAATACAATCAATGGAAAATTGGGAAGAGTGCCGGCACGTTTAGCATAAAGGACCTCTTTGTCCTTCTTGTTGCGGCCGATCGTGCTCACAATTGTTCCCTCGTTCAAAAATAGGTCGCTGATTTGCACCGCTTGATCCAAGAGTCCACCAGGATTACGGCGCAAATCTAAAATAAGTCCTTTGATCTCTTTGTACTTGGATTGATGTGCCTTCAATGCCTTATCTAAATCACTAAATGAGTTCTCAATGAAACTCGTCAGTCGGACATAGGCGTATCCTTCTTCTAGATCTGTGTATTTGGCGGATCGAATCTTCACTACGCCTCGAGTAATTACAAAATCCTTTGGCTTTTCAAATCCCTCTCTAAAAATTCCAAGCTTGATCTTACTCCCCGTCTTTCCCTTCATCTTTTGCGCGGCCTCAGCCAAGCTCAAACCTTTAGTTGAGGTTCCGTCAATTTCTACAATTCGATCTCCCGCTTTAACTCCAGCCTTCCATGCTGGCGTATCTTCGATAGGAGAAATGACTGTGAGTATTCCATCTTGAACTGTAATTTCAATTCCCAGTCCGCCGAACTCGCCTGCAGTCTCAGATTCAAATTCTTTAAAAATATCGGGAGGCAAAAAGTTAGTATGAGGGTCCAATTCCCGCATCATCCCTTTTATTCCGCCATAAATAAGTTTTTTGAGATCAACATCTTCAACGTAATACTGTTGAACGAGATTCAATACTTTGGCGAACAGTTGAAGGTCAGAATACCTTTCCTTCGCTTGAGCCTGGAGAGTATCCCGATTTGGAATAATTACGGCCGCACTGCCGACGACAACTATGGCCATCAGCCAAAACCTAAAGCGCTTGAGTTGATTTTTCATTGGATACTCCTTCACTCAAATTGAGCCATGGCTCAGGGTCAATCGCATCAGAAAAATGGCGAACTTCAAAATATAGTCCAGGCCCAAACCATTTCGACACTCCGCCGCCCTGACCTATCTTCTGCGCTGCGGCCACTTTATCACCAAGGGCCACATTAATCTGCTGAAGATGTCCATAGACAGAATAGTAGTGGTCACCATGGTCAATCACCGTGGTCTTTCCATATCCAGGCAGCTCTCCGACAAAAGCAACTTTGCCTTTAAAAACAGACGATACATCTTTTTCTTCACTCAGTCTTATAAAAAGGCCCTTGTGAGCTAGGCGAAATCTATATTTTTCATCTTGAACGACGCCGTAGGACTTCACAATTATTCCCTTGGCTGGAAATTGAAGGCGTCCTTTATTCTCAAAAAATGCTGTATCGAGATCCTGCTCAGAAAGTCCATCTTCAAACTGTGACTCTCGTAACTTATTTAAGGTCAGAAGATGACGATCGCGAGAATTTTTAATTCGTGCAAGCAGAACGGCTTTCGCCTCTTGCTCCTTTGCCAAATCCCTTTCTTGACGATCGATGTCGTTTTGAATTTTGGCCAGTCGACGGATCTGAGATTCCAGTTCCCTGCGTTTTCTTTTCAATTGCTTCAAGCTCCGGTCATAGTCTTTCAGGAGAGAATAGTCGCGATCAGTGATCTTTTTAAGAAACCTTAAGTTGCGATCCAATTCTACGGCTCCTTGCGCCGAAAAAATGCTGCGAACAGCCGTCTGACCATTGAGTATATACAAAGAGCGAATTCTTCTTCGCATTCCGGCCTTTTGCGCGAGTATTCGACTTTCCAGCTGGGCAATACTTCGCGCGAGAATTCGCGCATCACCATCTGTAACGAGACGACGGTCCGTCAATCTGTCTCGCTTCTTAGACATATCTTTCATTCGTTGATTCACCGTAAATAAATTGGCTAAAAGCTGTCGCTCCGCCAATTCTGCTTCAGCCAATTGTTCTTTTGCCTTTTCCACCTCTTGAGAAAGATTTGGCGACTCCGCATGGATTTGGAGGGCAACAAGAAAGAGGCTCACAAGCAAGACCATCTAAATTCGCTCCGCGGCAGCCCAACCTGTGGCAATACGCCGAACTGATAAATAGGACCCAAGCGCACCGAACCCAAGACCGAGCAAAAGTACAATTGCGATTTGCGTGCCCGACAGAAAGCCGACTTCTTTCGCGAGACCCCAAAAACCTAAATTTTCTTCTGCAATTTTTTGCTGCCATTGAAATAAGGCAAAGCAAAGTCCAATCGATAGAATGGACGCGAAAAGACCGATTAGCGCACCTTCCACAATGAGCGGTCCACGAACGTACCAGGACGTCGCGCCAAAAAGCTCAAGGATCTCAATTTCATCACGGCGCCCTTGGACTGCGGCTCTTATTGCATTTCCCACGATCAAAAGACTTCCTGCAAGCAGGACGCTCAAGAGAATCCAGCTCGAAGTAGCAAATACCTTCAGCAGTGAGGCGTAGTTCTCCACCCAGCCCTGACCATAGGAGACATCATTCACTCCCGGGAGGGAAATGACTCGGCCCGCTAGATCTACCAAAACGTCATAGCTCGACTTTGAATCTACTCCTTCAAGAAGACGCGCTTCAAAGCTCGCTGGCAAGGGATTGCCAAACTCTGGGTCGCGAAGAAGCTCAGGCGAGTTATTTCCCATCTGCTGCCGAAAGGTTTCTGCGGCTTTTTCTTTTGATACAAAATCCACGCTTTTAAAGCGCCCTGAATTTTCAAGGAACGCCTTTACGGCAGACACCTGATCCTGTGAGGCAGCATCTTCGAGAAACACCGCAAACTGAACATTGTCTCCCCACCGAGTGAGGATCTTTACAAAGTTGGCTTGAGCAAAGAGAAACAAGGCCACAATTGTGAAAGTTCCTGTCAAAACAACAAGAGTCGCTATTTGAGTTCCCGTGTGCTCACGCCAACTTCTCGCTAAGCTTCTCAACATGTGCGAAGACATCTATTGACCTCGAATGATTTGACCTTGGTTAATTTCAATAACTCTCTTGCCCTTGCGACGGACAATTTCCACATCGTGAGTGGCTATAAAAACTGTGGTTCCCTGTGCATTCACCTTTTCAAACAATTCCATAATCTCGAGACTTAATTGAGGATCGAGATTTCCCGTGGGCTCATCGGCAATCAATACGGCCGGCTGATGAATGAGCGCGCGAGCAATGGCTACTCGTTGTTGCTCTCCCCCAGACAGCTGCTCCGGCTTGTCCCCTTGGCGATGAGCCAGACCAACCTGCTCTAAGACCTCAGCCACTTTTTTTGTCACTATTCCCGAAGCGTCGCCACGGACCTCTAGAGGTAATGCTACATTCTCAAAGATCGTGTGCTTCTTCAAAAGTCGAAAATCCTGATAGACAACACCGATACGTCTTCTGAACTGAGGAACTTCAAATGATTTGAGGTTTGCCAGATTAAATCCAGCCACGGACACGGCCCCTGAAGTTGGCCTATCATACGCCGAGATCATGCGAAACAATGTCGTTTTTCCGGCCCCACTTGGACCCGTTAGAAATGCCATTTCTCCCTTATCGATTGTGAGATTCACATCGCGAAGGGCCACCGTTCCACCCAAATCAACAACTTAACCCGGAACAACGCCAAAAACTACTCCGGCTTATCCATGAGATATTTGATCTCAATATCAACCCATAATTCCGTTCCATCAAACTGCAACCGTATTAATACGATCAGATGACCATCATTGAGTCGGTAAAAAAATATCCCTATCATTTTAACACAGAATCCCTTCCATGCCATTTTGTCATTATTACCTTTTTAAGTTTGCATCTATGCTTTTTCTGCCATTTTTTATTCTTCCTCTGTATATTATTATACTATTTGTTGCAGTTTAAGCAATCCCTTGTCGCAATCCCCTAAACTCATTGATTTTTTGCCACACCGCCGGCTTTGCGACCGACGCCGCTTCCGCGGCAGTTACGCTTTCCGGGGAGAATAATTCCATCCGCTCCCGGGCGAAAACAGGTTGGTGGTTAACAAGCAGCAAGAATGAAACTCCCCAAAACAGTATTGAGAAGGTGAGGTAGAA
>JAPKGD010000210.1 GCA_026648125.1 Bdellovibrionales bacterium
CGTATGAGCCGCCCAACCTTCTTGCCCGGGAACAAATTTGAGCTGTGAAGCCGAGCGAGTAGCTGCTTTGTCCAAAGCAGAAAATCCTGATGAGCTCACAATTCTCACCTCACGTACGCTCCCCTGAGCGGTGACGTAGTAGTTGAGAATCACCTGACCCTGTTCTCCTTTTCGGCGAGAAGACTCGGGGTACTGAGGGGGACGGTTTCCAGGAGCTTGTTTAAGTTCGAGGTAAGAGCGCAAATCATCGCTCGTAGGTCCAGCAACTGCACCCATATCAATATCACCATTTCCATTGCCCACAGACTGCTCCACAGGCGCTTGAGATGTTGACTCTGCAGGCATGTCTCCAAGGCGCTCCACGACGTTATTTGTTTCAGGAGCTGGGAGTTCGTCTTCCATCTGCTTTGCCACAGCCTGCTCGGCAGCTTCAGAAGCTGTGGATTGAACGACCTGGTCCTCGGCACTTAACGGAGTGCTCTGAATCGGTTGGTCAATGACGGGTGTGAGGCGGGCTTCCTCCTCGACAAATCGGTCGGCCACTTCTTGCGCCTCTTGGGCTGCAAGAAGAGCTTGAGTGTCAGTGCTATCCTCTTCGGGTTTGATTTCTATAATCTTCTTTTTTGGCAGAGGAATCATTTGCTCAACTGCAGCCTTCTTAACTTTCTCTGTCTTCGCAACCGGAGTGACTTTAGCTGGTAGAGGCTTCGGTGTGACCTCAGCCGGCTGCTCAACCGGAGCCACTGGTGCCGCTGCGACTGGTGCAGACTTGGCTTCGCCAAGGTCACCTGAGTTTATAGTGGTCATTTCGATAGGTTGAATCTTATTTAAGGAGTCTTTAAAAGCTGGCAAAAGGGCCAAACCCAAAAAAGCGGCCGCATGAATAAAGGCCGATAAACTCACAAAGCTTGCCGATGATTTTTGTTGCATAACCCAATACCTCCAACGGACAGGGGCGACCTTTTGAGTTCAAGGACTGTTCCAGATGCCCTCCTGTCGATGGATTTCCCCAGAATGCGGAGGCTTTGAGTTGAGTGCTTGCGCCCATGAAAGATTTTCTGGATCGGTAAAAGATCAGTCATAGAGGTGCTGCCGATCTCCGTCGGACATCGCCCAAAAGTGTCAAATCTCGTCAATCGATTTGGAATTAAGCAAATCTTTTGGCAAAGGTTTCCTGAGCTGGACGGTCAACTTCGGGCATGCTTACCTAAGGATATGAAAAAAGGCAGAAGATTGTTTTTGGCGGTTCTCTCGTTGACGGGTCTTGCTACCGTATTTGGTTGGTGGCGCTTGAGATCGGCGGGACCAACCGAGCCTTCCTCAAATGGTTCAAACGAGAGGGGAGACGGTGTGATCTTAGAAAAATTCAAATTGGACTTTCAGTGGCCTGTGGTTGAGCCATTTCTTTTTTGCGTTCACCACTATGACCATTATCCCAAGGGCAATCCTCGTTTCGCCCCTGAGGCTTCTCTTTTAGAGGGAAGAAATATGGGCCAGGATTTTGTCGAGAAGAATGGCTTTCGCATGTATCACGGAATGGAAGTTCCTGGCTTTCCCGTTCACCCTCACCGTGGTTTTGAGACCGTCACGATCGTACGCAAGGGCTATGTTGATCATGCCGACTCGATGGGAGCAGCTGGTCGCTACGGGCAAGGAGATGTGCAGTGGATGACTGCGGGGTCTGGAGTACAGCACTCGGAAATGTTTCCGCTCTTGAAGCAAACTGAGGAAAATACGGTTGAGCTTTTTCAAATTTGGTTGAATCTGCCTCGTCGAAGCAAAATGGTCTCGGCACATTTTAAAATGTTTTGGGCCGAAGATATTCCAAAGCTCAATTTTGACGAAAACCGGGTGAAGGTGAATCTCATTGCTGGTCGTTTAGGAGAGGTCGAAGCGCTTGCCCCGCCTCCAGATAGCTGGGCGGGTGACCCTAAGAACGAAGTCCAGATTGCGTTGATTAAGTTTGATGCTGGCGGTACCTATTCCTTGCCGGCATCGCAAACCGTGACCAATCGAACGATCTATTTCTTTGCAGGCGAGGGGCTAGAGGTTGATGGTCAGCGGATCTCGCCGAAAACAGGAATGGTGTTGGACAGTCAAAAGCCCACCAAGCTTTTTGCCAAAACCGGCGGAGTCGAGATTTTGCTTTTGCAAGCTAAGCCTATTGGTGAGCCAATTTTTCAGCACGGACCATTTGTTATGAACACAAGAGAAGAAATCATCAGTACCATCGACGACTACAGGCGGACGGAATTTGGCGGCTGGTCTTGGCCAAGAAATGACATGGTCCATGGGCCGCAAATTGAGCGCTTTGCCAAATATCCCGACGGGCGAATTGAAAAACCAAAAGTTTAGCCCTGACGGATTCAATTTTTTAAACGTGCAAATTGAGTCAGCCAGAATTTATCCAGAAAATTCCGGATGCTAGAAGTCCCAAAAGTCTTGAAATGGTGCTCGTTCGCGATTTCTTCGATCTACGCCATTTTCACAAGTCTGAACCGCTAAGATTGGTCCTGAACTGAGTTCAATTTGAGTGTTCGGACAAACATCTAAATTTCGCAATTGAGGGAGGTTGTCTACGCTCCACGTTGCTCCGTCATTCGTACTCTTAAGCGCAAAACCATCGTAAATGCTTTGGACGTTGACAAGGTAGAAGGTACCAACAGCATAAATTGTACCATCGCTTAGAACGAACGCGTTCTTTACATCTATAGAATAAGTATCTGAACCCAAATCGGTTGAGTCTCCAGAATAGACTTCACTAAACGTAAGGCCGTCTGTAGATTTCCGGATCTTCAAAGTGTCAGAGCTTTCTACGCCGAAAACATAGACATCGTTTGTGGTAGGATGAACGATAATCTTTTGAGCCTTACTATAACTCGTAGATGACGTCCAAAAATCTATGAAAGACCATGAAGTTCCGCCATTGAGGGACTGAGCCGTACACCAGCCACTAGCTACAGTTACACTCCCATTGCAATCGGGCCCTCCATAACCAACAGCAAAGACCTGTTCTGCCGTGCCCGATTCTCGCACGGCTATGTCGTTAAAACTATATCCTGAATAAGGTTCACGTTTATGAAGGACGTGTCTCCAATCGGTGTCTCCGAAGGCATATTTATAAACAATCCCGCTATAGATGGTTCCTCCTAGTCCATAGGGCGATTCGGCGATGTATCCACTCGCATACAAATCGCCACTTGAGTTTTGAGCAATTCCACTCAAGCCAGATCCAGCATATTGGGGCACTAGAGTAACAGCTGCGTAAGTGAGTGGAGTCCAGTTCTCTCCATGATCACTACTCACGTAGGACTTGCCGCTCCCACTGTTGTTTCCCACTAAATATATTTTATCATTCGCGTAATCCATAAGGACATCTGTGGGAGTGAGGTCAAAGGAAGAGCCTGAATCCTCGGGATTAAGATCTGTCCAATGAGCTGCATCAGTAGTGCCAGCAGCTCTAAATCGAGAAGAACCCGTATCCTGCCCATCACTATCTATTTCGCCTTGGCCAAAGCCAATAGCACTTCCGTCGGTAAGGCTAACGCTGAGGATGGCAAAAAAGTCCAAGTCATCAGAGCTCGCAATGGTTGTAGATTTTTTTGAAACGCCACTCATGCCGCAGCCTTGGTAGCTGACAACGAGTGCAAACAGCAAAATCTGGGTGAGCCAAAAGCCTCTTTGACCGGGCATTTTCATAGGTTACTTATCGGAATTTTTGGAAAAAAGGCTAAGTCTGAGGGGGGTCGGATGGGCTCTCTTGAGTGAAGCGTCCGTATCACAATTAAACGAGTTAGGACTTTCGCCGAGTTAGGTGGCGCTAAGCTCCTCGGGAATTCGCCCCTCTGCAATGGCTTTGGAGATTTTCAAATGGTCAGGATGACCAATAAATCTAGCCGCATCCGACCAAGGCAGCGGATCGGGAGAAGTGAGGAGTTCCTTTTTAAGGCTGGCCACTCGGGCAAAGGCTTCGTCGATTCGCGCGGCCTTAATGTCGCCTTTGCTTATGGCCGCTTTGACAGCGTCAAGTGCCCGAGGAGGGCGGTCATGCTCGTTACAATACAGAAGAATGTCGCACCCTGCTTGAAGGGCTCGAACGGGCAGTTGATCTCGGTCATAATGTGCGGCGAGTGCTTTCATGTCTAAATCATCGCTGATCAAAACATTTTTATAGCGCAACTCTCCCCTTAGAATTTTTTGGATGAATATTTCTGAAAGTGTAACAGGCCACTCGGGATCAATTTTGGGAAATTTAATATGAGCGGTCATGACCATATCAACTCGTGCGCGAAAGACTTTCTTGAAAGGAACCAACTCTAGGGAGTTGAGTCGATCCATATCAGAATCTTCAACCGGAAGATCATGATGACTGTCGATCAATGTATTGCCGTGCCCAGGGAAATGCTTTGCACACGGGACAACGCCAGATTTGATATAACCCCTCACAACGGCAGAGGCCATCTTTGCCACTTGTTCGGGATCGCTGGAAAAAGCTCGATCGCCAATCACGGTATTTTTTGGATTTGAGAAAACATCCACGCAAGGCGCAAAATCCAAATTGATTCCAACCGCCTTGAGCTCGGCGCCCATCGACTGGGCAAAACGAAATGCCACTGAGGTCGAATCGAGATCGCCGATTTTCTTAGCTGGTGGCCACTGGGTAAATGGAGCCTTAAGGCGAGCAACCCTTCCACCTTCCATGTCGATCGAAATAAAAAGGG
>JAPKGD010000211.1 GCA_026648125.1 Bdellovibrionales bacterium
TGCATCTTGCAGCAGCTTCACTACATCGTCACCGACATGAATTGCGCTATTCAGTCCCTCGCCGTAAAAATAGGATTTTTGAGCTCGGGAATAATTCACCTTGAGATAAACGCCATACCACCCAGCCGATGCACGCAACAGCACCCGCCAATCTTTGGGCTCGATAACCTCAGAGTTACCTCCGCCTAAAACCGATTTTAAAGCGGCGAAAAAGCCAACCCAACTCGAAGGCTGCCGAGCATTGGCGAACACATCTTCCCAGCCGGAGAAACTGCGGAACTCCTTTAGAAATGATTCGAGATGAGAAAGCGGATAGGGACTGTTTGCTCCAGCCAATCTCTTGCCGAGCCCATCAGCCACTTGCAGCAGAGTTTCTACGGCCGTCAAAATCTCAGCGTTTCGCTCTTCGTTCATGATCTGACTTTGACCAATGGAAAAGTTGTAAATCCCCATATATGGGTTAAGGCGTACCATTTGGTCTTCAGCATAAGACAAGGTGTCCACAAGTCTTGCCAGATCGAGACGGGTCACCCGATCAACTGATCCTCCCACCAAAGACTGTTTGATCACCATAAAATCGTGCAGAAGATCGTCAGTTATAAGACGCTTTTTCAAAAAGTATTCGTGCAAGAAATCGCGTATCTCCTGTGGCGTAAAACTGTTTTGGTCTTTGCCGCGCGTTCGCTTAGCAAAGCTTTCAAACGAATAGCGAACACAACTTACAAATTTACGAACTTCATCATCGCTGAGACGGGCTCCGATAAAATCGCCAAAATAGTTTCCGATCTTACCAAGACAGGAAAAGCCTGATCCACCAATGACAATGGGCGGATCTTTGGGAGCATCCTCACCGATCTTGAGACCACACCCCAAAATAGCTAGAAACAAGCTCCCTAAAGCGATTCGCTTAAAACACATAGGTGACTCCACCCATAACCCGATCGTTATTTCGATACAAGGTCATCAAGCCACGATCTTGACTGCTCTCACTCACACCGCTTCCCAAAATGTCCAACCCCAGGTCCCAGCGTGTGCGCTCGTTCCATAGCAACTCCGCTTTCGCCGAAAGAAGCCCGCCTTTTTCAGGCAAAGAATACAAGTAGCGCAAACCGAGATCTAAACGTCTTCGCGTTCGATCAATCACCGGCGCCGTCCACTCAAAACTCACCACTTCCTTAAAAGGGTAGCGATCCAAAGAAGATTCGAGCGTATCCTGAGTCACATCGCCCTGCCGAGGAATATCCTCAGTGACATTCAAGTAGCCATATTTAAACCAATGCGTTTTCCACCCAGGAATATTCAATCTATGAGTAATCATAGCGCCTAGAAATCGAGTTGGATAAAGCGAAGACTCTTCCCACTCCTCTGGCAAATCGGGGTTATCCGGGCGCTCCTCTGTGATCGAAATCCATCCTTGATAATTTTCTTCACGCAAACCCGCCTCAATAGTCATAACCGTGTGTCGCGCCACCACAGGATGAACAACCGCAACAGATTCCATAAAGCGCTCGATGCGCGAAAGATTGTGATATCCATCGATACCGAGGTGCAGCTGGTTGATGGGTTTATTTGCTAGAGAGGTTTTTAGCCACGGACCGTATTCAGTACCACCAACCTGTAATGAGACTCCATAACCAGGATTGAAAATGATCTCCTCGATGCCTGGATTGCTGAGCTCATAGTTCAGTCGCTTTTCTTGGCCGACCACAGTATGCCGAGACTGAGGCTGCCTAAACCATCGATTGCTTGAGTGGAATTCTCCTTCTACGACTTCAAACTGTGGCCCTTGATCGGGCAGAAAAAGGCCCGTACCAAAAAGAGTGACATGAACGTCACGGTTATCCCAATGCGCGAAAAGACCCGTGAGCCCCTGAGGCCGAGGATGCAAGTAGTCCCAGCGCACGTAGGGCTGCCAAATTCCCATTCTCCATTCATCATCAAATCGACTCCAAACAAACCGCTCACGCCCAAGACTAAAGCGGAGCCCTTTTATTCCAGGACGAGCAGAGACATAAAGCTCAGGTAAGGCCATGTAAGCATTTTCCGAGCCGTCCATCGCCCCAAGGCCTAAGAAATCATATCCCCAGCCGATGGCAGCGCTCGACTCCGACCCACCCTTAAAACGGAGACCAAATGACGAATAGGAGTTTGTCTGGATTCGGTTCTGGGTTTCGCTGAGGTACTGACTTTGGATCACCTGAACCTGAAGATCAGACTCCGCAAAGGCCGGACAATAGCCGACCAGACCGGTCAATAGACCGACAACCCAACCGACTAAATTATGTTCGGTCCTGAGACCACCCCTCCAATGGGGCTTTCCGGTCAACAAAGAGACCTCCCAAAAGCCCATGATTTTAATAGCTTCTCCATCATTCCTCAACGTAAGGCCAACCCCCAGAAGGGATTACAAGGCTTTACATGAAGTCGAATTTAGACGCCTCTGAAGCGCCATAACCTTAATCATTTGTATCTGAATGTTGTCTATAGGTCGGACGATCGAATACTTTTTACAATGCTAGCGGCGCCCGTTCAATTCGGCCAAGATCTCACTCACCCGAATACGATCCTCTTCATACTTCCATTTATCTGGTCGCCAACGCCAATTGAGGAATTTCACTATTCCCCCGAGACTACTTTGCGGCGGCTTTCCATATTTAAACAAAAAGGTGAATAAGGCCAAAAGATCATCCTCATTCATGTCGAGGCCGTAACTCCCTTTTACAATTTCATCGAGAGAGCGCTTGTAAACAGGGAAGGCATAAAGCGTCTCGTCGACACTAATCCGATGGTTCTGATTAGAATCGTACGTCGAGAAGAACGTCTCGATGTATTGCATGAGAACAACCATTTCAATAATCTCGCCACGAGAAAAGTGGTCGTCCCGGATACCATCTCGAGTTGTCGACTCGATGTTTTTCAGGAACCGCTCAAATCGCTCCTGATTTCCTGAGCCCATATCCTGAAGAACCAACGGAAGGTGAGAAAATAAAACATCTCTCTCTTTATAAAAATACTCCCGCATACAGGAAGCGACCAGGCGCTTTGGCGCATCAGGTGCCGCACAAAACTTTTCCAAGTGGTCGCGAATTTCACCCGACGAATTTAGTCCCGAAATTCCATAAGAAAGATACTGAACTCCTTCTGCAAAATCGAGATACGAATCCCCGTTCGCCGAAGGCATAAAGAGGTTTGACTCCATAAAAATCTTCTTAGCCATAGACTCTGCTTCACCTGGATCAAATAACCCCAATTGCTCAGCCAAAACATGCCAGTCCTTGGCGAGCCGAATGAACTGATTTTGACTTAAGCCCTTTGCTCCATCCGGACTCGATTGCGGCGCATATCCACGCATAAGCAATCGAATGATCGCCCGCTGCCAATTGAGCGCAGAAAGGCTTCTTAAGTCATAAGACCTCAGCTGCGGACCGCCACCAAAAATCAAACGACCCGACTCATCAATGACCATCGGGTGCGGTGTATCCGTAATAACATCCATTTCATGGGCGCCACCCATGACAACTGAATCTGAGTCTCGCTGGATGACCCCGTTAATGTAGTATTGGGTTTCGAACCAACGATCCAGTTCCGCCTTGAGCACGCGGACATCTGCTCCACTGAGGCCTTTACCCTCGGTCGAAACATCCAGCAATTTTTCAGAAAGACCTCGGATTGAGTCCTTCATGGTCTCAGAGCTAATATCTAGGGGCAATAAATCCATGTCACCCAACTGATCCATCAGTCGATC
Organism: Bdellovibrionales bacterium; assembly: GCA_026648125.1. Lineage (GTDB taxonomy): Bacteria > Bdellovibrionota > Bdellovibrionia > Bdellovibrionales > UBA1609 > JAIBAM01. Next base: position 3,746 of record JAPKGD010000211.1, read on the forward strand.
AAGATCAAGATAAGAAAATTCCGAATTTGGCTGAGCTGCGAGTCCACCCTCAATAGCCACAAAGGCCTCAGAAACAATCTTATTCAATACGTCTAACGGCCGCCCCTGACGCCAATCCTGATCCTCGACGTAGTATCGATACTCGAGCGCCCATCCCATGACCGAAGTCAGCATTTGAAATAAACGCGTCCAGTCTTCGCTACGAATTAGATCGTAGGGCTGTGAAACCAAAAAACCCTTAAACTCAGCAAAGAGAGGTAGATATTTTTTGGCATTGCCGAATGAAAAATCAGGATCACTTCTCTTCAAAAATCCTTCGAGTTGGTTCACAAAGGCAAGAAGATGCGAGAAGGAGTAAAAATGCTTTCCGTCTCGTATCAGAGAGCCTAATCGGTCCCCTGCAACCTGCAAAGCACTGACTGCACTCTGTACATCCGGCTCCAAAACGCCGCTATCTTTGGAGGAGGCGGCCAACCCATCATGAAGAACCTTCATATGAGGATTTAGATCCAATGCAATTGACTTAAACTCCTGAATCAATTGGCGTGTGCGAACAAACAGATCGTGATGCGAGACGTAGGCCGTGGAACCGCCAACAAATAACTTCTTAATTTCCATGAGTTCATTCAGAAGCTCGGTTTCATTCTCCAAACCCCGGTTATCGAGAAAAAAGCTGTCTACAAAATCAGCGAGTTCCCGCGCTGTATAGTTTTGCCCATCCCCACCGCGCACATACTTTACAAATTGAACGATGGCCAAATCGAGACAATTCCAAAACAGTTGCACCTCTGAATTTGGAAGTGCGCCATCCAAGAAACGTCCCATATTCGTATCGAACTCTTTCAGACAGGCAAACTTTGGCGAATCAAATTTGACTTTGGGTGGAAGAGTCGAAAATTCATTCTCGCCCGAGCAGCCCATTACAGCAAAGACCAAGATCAAAAATGTGCTGAGAAAGGACTTAAAAGACAT
>JAPKGD010000212.1 GCA_026648125.1 Bdellovibrionales bacterium
CTTTAAACAAGGAAATCCTGGAAAGCGAACTCTTTGGACATGAGAAGGGTTCTTTTACCGGCGCGATAAAAACGAGGCGAGGCCGTTTTGAACTCGCCGATGGGGGCACGATATTTCTCGATGATGTAGATGATATTCCCGAAACTCCAAGGGGAGCGGGTAGATGTAAGTATCGTCCGTACCCAAATCGAGTTCCTCATTCAAAAATTGGAGGAGCCAAGGGTCGGGATTTGGTCCATGTTCAAGGCGAACCACTTCTGCGAAACGTCGCTGCCGCACCTCTTCTTCGATCAATTCAAGCAGATCTTCAACACCCTCTTCGTCGGCGGCTTCCACATCAATATTTCGTGTCACGCGAAATGCCATGGCATTCTTAATGACCATTCGTGGAAACAGATCGCCGAGGTGCTGGCGAATCACTTCAATACAGCTAATGAACTTTTCTTCGCCCACCGGAGTATTCGGAATTCTCAACCACGCCGGAAAAACATCAGGAATCTTAATTCGGGCAAAGAGCAGGTCTTCATCGTTTGGATTATGCAACGAAATGGCGAGTGAAGTTGAAAGGTTAGATATTAAAGGAAAGGGGTGGCCGGGGTCCACGGCCATGGGAGTGAGAACTGGAAAAATCTTTTCGCGAAAAAACTGTCCAGCCCAAGATTGTTCCTCGGGGCTCAGTTCGCTCCACTGGAGAAGTCGAATGCATTCCGCGCTTAACCCAGGCAGAAGCCTTTGTTCCATCAGGTCACGAGTATTTTCATTGAGATCTAAGACCTTTTGCCGAATGAGCTTGAGTTGGTCTTCTGGGTTTAAGCCGTCATGGGAAGCCGTGACGACCCGGGCGTAAAATTGGCGCTGAAGTCCACCAACTCGCTTCATAAAAAAATCATCGAGATTGGAGTTAAAGATATTCAAAAACTTGACCCGCTCAAGCAAAGGAAAGCGATCGTCCGCTGCTTGCGCAAGAACCCGCTTATTAAATTTGAGCAGGCCAATTTCACGATTGAAGAATAATGAACTATGAGGTGCCATTTCCACCGCCAGGGGCAAAGTACCATAAATTGTAGAGCGACTCCACGCGCTCGGAGAAATCAGAAAAAACTCTGTGATAACAGGAGGTTACTTAATTGCGGTAAGCTCGATGTCAATCATGACCATGGCTTTGGGAGGGATCCCCGGGGGGCGGCCGGCCTCACCATAGGCTTCCGACGAGGGAATAATGAGCTGGCGTTTTCCACCCACACTCATGCCGACGATCCCCGATTCAAGGCCCTTAATAACCCGTCCTTCGCCAATAGTGAGGTCAATGGTAGCTCCCGCCGTATCATAGATTTTGGGGCCCATATTACCAAGAGCTGCGGGGTCATATACGTACTCGGTGTATTTCACCGAAACCGTGTCGCCCGGTTGAACTTCTTTGCCTTTTCCTTTGCCCATTTCGCGAACCACAACGCTTCTTACCGTAATGCCCGAATAGTTTGGAGTTTTTACCTCGGGTTGAGGTGTCGTTGTTGGGGCAGGTGCGACTTCTTTCTTTGCGCAAAACTTAGCGCAACCTGTAGAAATGAGGGCAAGTGTAACAATCGCAATCCAAGTCGTGAAGCTTTGTCGAATCATAAAGTTCTCCCTCATTTTTTGAGCTCAGTTCTGTAGGCCAACCGTGATTGTTATAAAAATGTTCTTTTAAGGCAAGTTTCCTAAGGAGTTGGATTCAGAAACGCGGCGATTTCACTTTTGCGACTGATGGCGTCTTTATAACCCAAATCAACCAGGGCTCCACAGTAATTGGGCTCAAAAAGGAGATAGCTAAGTATCTCTGCGGCCTCTTCGGGCGTCCCTAGCCCAGCCATAAGAAAGCGAATAATTTTGGGCAGATCATCGCCTCTTGCTTGAGCGATATCAGAGAGCCCTTCTGAGGGACAAATATAAAAAGCTTCAATAGGTCTATAAGGGGTCGGGAGTCCGGCCTTCTTGAGTTGCTCAACAGTTTGGTTGATGATTCTCAGGCGTTCGAGATCTATTTCAGCTGCATCCATAAAGATGGCATTGATGAGGACAGAAAGAACTCGTCCCAAAGATGGTTGAAGAATCGGCGCCGTGGACAATTCGATGTCTCGCCAACGTCGCACACCCACCACAAAGAGTCTTTCGGCGCCTATATGAACTGCTGGACTCAAGGGAGCCGTGTTACGAAGGGAGCCGTCCCCATAGGGGCGCCCGTCGACCGTAACGGGCGGAAAGAAGAGGGGAATTGCCGATGAAGCCATAATATGGTCCACGGTGATTTCTTGAAGCGTACTTATCCGATTGGCGCTCTTCCAATTCTTAATTTGCGGCTTAGCCTGTACAAAACTGACCCCAATTGATGTTGAGTAGTCGGTCGCTGAAACGCTGACGGCATCAAGAAGGTCGTTGGCGATATGCTCGCGAATTTTTGAAAATGGGATGGAGCGATTGAGCAGATCACGTAAGGGGTCTGTAGGAAGTAAGCCAACGGCGATGGGCCGTAATTTTTCACTGATTCCACCAAGAGAAAGGCCGCGCATCAGCTTGAGAGCATTGCGGGTGACAGAGGTGTAGTCCGTGCGGAAAATATCCTCGGCCTCGAGATTTCGCCAAACATCGCAGAGATGTGCGGTGGCTCCATCCAGATCGTCCGCTCGGGACGCGATGTAACTTGCGTTAATTGAACCCGCACTCACTCCTGTGATGATGCGAAATACGGAAAGAGAATTTTCTGAGCGGGCAATTTCGTAGAGGGCCCGGACCACTCCGGCTTGATAGGCTCCACGGGCGCCTCCACCCGAGAGAACAAGTGCTGACTTAGGCTGCATCTGTTTATCGTCTTATTTTGTCTGTAGCAGGTCAACTTATGCTTAGAAGTCTGAAATCTGATCGACCCATTCCGGATGATCAATGAACGGGTTTCTTACGAACTGAACCTTAAAGATTTCTTCATGTCTTTCTTTTTCAGCCGTATCAACTGGGTCAAGGTGGTGCCATTGTCGGAGGGTTTCCTCTTGCTCGGAGTCTATGGGCATATTGTAGCGAATTGCAAAATAGAAAGTGGCTCTGGCGACGTCTCCCCGAACGGAAGAGGGTGTTAAAAATCGCGTTGCCTTTTGCCCACGCGATGTCCAACCGAGCGCCGAAGGTGGACAGACTTGGCTCTCGATTGTCACCACATCCCCAAATGCTTTATTGCTACGAAGCGAATTCGCTCGTGAACCCACGGGCAGGAGGATCATAAGATCGCTCTTTTGAAGTTCCTTCGGGTATTTTCCAGAAAATCGCGACTGTGGCCAAACATGCTCAGTGTTAATTAAATCCACAGATGGAATTTTCCCGGGGCCAGGTCCTTTTCCTTTGGGAAATTCATCTTCACTTAGGATTTTGTCACAGTACAAATCAGGAATGACATATTTGCCATCTTGGCGGCCCAAATAGAGTCGCCCGAGAAGAACTCTTCGTGCAGGAGTGTAACCCAGAGCTTGATGTCGATAGCAGGAAGATGGCGAAGTTGAACAGGAGCTTGTGATACGGTCTGGCCCATTTTGAGTTTTGATGTGGGCGGAATCTAAGGCCTGGTGAATTAGGGTCCTTAAACGATCGCCACTTTGGGGTCTTGCAAGTTCTTCCCCATAATACGGATTAATGGATTGAGCTTGCGCTGAAAATTGAACAATAAAGAGAGCGACGAGGGCGGCTTTGAATGTGGCTCGACCGTGCACCATAACTCATCTTATCCAATCTCAGAGTAGCTTGGCGCTCGAGGACGCTTTCTGACGGGATCCTGACGGAGAACTGGACCTTAGGCCAACTCAATTGTGGATAAAGTCATTGACAGACTTTGGTCGAGGAATTGAACTCAACGCTAATGAGCAAAGAAGCACCATTGCCAGAAATAAGCGAAGTTGAACGCTTTGGAGAACTGGGCGCTCGCCTTAAGCTTTTGATTTGTTTGAACGACTCAACTCAGTTTAAATATGTCAATTCAACCTGGACCGATCTTTTAGGTTGGACTCGAGAGGAACTGCTCAGTCGACCTTTTTTGGATTTTGTTCACCCGGAAGATCGAAGCCCTTCAGCTCAAACTTATTCTGATGCTCAAGAGGGCATTCCGCGCCATGGATTTCGTAACCGGTATCGAAAAAAAGATGGAGAATACCTTACTCTCGAATGGGTAGGTGTGGTTGTTGGTGACGTGGGCTTCTCGGTTGCTCAAGATGTGTCTCAGGTGGTTCGCAATGAAGAGCGACTTCGTATTATCCAGCAAGTGGTACTTAATGCGGCAGATTCAATTCTCGTTTTGGATTTTAGCGGCCGAATTGTAGACTGGAATTTAGGGGCGACCCAAACTTTAGGTTGGACCAGCGACCAGATGTTGGGGAAACACTGGGTCGATGTCCTTCTCAGTGATGAGGCGAAGGAGACCGATCTTCGCGAGTTTGAAGAAGTGGCAAACTCGGGTCGCACCCGGGTTTTTGAGACGGTATGGCAAGTGGCCGGCGGTGGTTTTGTTGATCTGGCGGTCTCTCTTTCTCCTGTGAAGGACAAAACCGGGCGAGTTCATTTGATTTCTGTGATTGCAAGAAACATAACTGGGGATATTAAGATTGCTGCGACTTTGCGTCAGATGGAACGCTTGGCTCATATTGGTGGATGGGATGTTGATCTTCACGATATGAGCGTCGAGTGGACGGAAGAAACTT
>JAPKGD010000213.1 GCA_026648125.1 Bdellovibrionales bacterium
TCTCCCGTGACTCTTCCCCAGCTGGTTGACGAAAGTCAGAATATCTTCTCCGTTATTCGTGGATCGGATCTGCTCATCCACCACCCCTACGAAAGCTTCTCGTCGAGCGTCGAACGCTTTATTCAAACCGCCGCTGCTGATCCGGGTGTTGTGGCCATTAAAATGACTCTATATCGGACCAGCGAAGAGAGCCCCATCGTCAATGCACTCATTCGTGCGGCTGAAGATGGAAAGCAAGTTGTCTGCCTCATTGAGCTTAAAGCTCGCATGGACGAAGAGCGAAACATCTACTGGGCGCAGGCCATGGAAAAAGCGGGAGTCCACGTGGTCTATGGAATCGTGGGGTTAAAAACTCACGGCAAAATCGCACTCGTTGTACGTAAAGAAAAGGATGAGTTTCGCTCCTACGCCCACATTGGAACAGGAAACTATCATCCTCAGACCGCCAAGCTTTACACAGATATGGGTCTTCTCACGAGTCGCCCGGAAATCACCTCAGAGCTCGTTGAGGTGTTCCATTATCTCACGGGACGATCCCTCAAAGCGGACTACAAGAGCCTTCTCGTCTCCCCGATCAATGCACGAACTGAATTTTTAAATTTAATTAACAACGAGCGAGATGCAGCAAAGGCGGGCCAACCCAGCGGCATAATCGCGAAAATGAACAACCTCGAAGACAAGCAGATTATTGAGGCTCTCTACGAGGCGAGCCAAGCCGGTGTTCCCATTCAACTGCTGGTGAGAGGTTTTTCCTGCTTACGCCCTCAGCTGAATGGAATATCAGAAAATATCCGAGTCATATCAATTATTGGTCCATTCCTAGAACACTCCCGCATCTTTTATTTTAGAAATCGCCAGGACAACGAAATCGATGGGCGATTTCTTATCGGCTCTGCGGATTGGATGCATCGCAATCTCTACGGCCGAGTAGAAGTCATGACTCCCGTGGACGACCGGGCAGCAAAGGAAAAAATCTGGGAGGCCCTCCAGGTCATGCTCAACGACCAACGCTATGCCTGGGAGATGGGAGAAGACGGTGTTTATGTTCAGCGCCAACCGCGAAATCTAGAAGAGCAGATCGGTTGCCAAGATTTGCTTTGTGATCGAGCCCGCATGCGATCAGTGATTCTCAAAACGGATGAATAATTTCACTGGTTTTTGTTGACGTGCCAAAATTTGTCCAGGGACACTTAACTCATGGGTGTCTTCGATTTCAGAACCTTTGCAAGCATTGACATCGGATCCAACGGAGTTCGCCTCTTTATTGGCCGAGTGTATGGCCAGAAGGTGCAAATTCTAGAAGATCATCGCGAGTCGATCCGTTTGGGAGTAGATAGCTTTCGGCATGGTAAGATTAGCCCGCGCTCCATCCAAAGATTGGTGAAATGTTTTTTAGAGTTTCGACTTCGAGCTGAAGAACTGGGCGTCCTGCACTGGCGTGCGGTCGCGACTTCGGCGCTCAGAGATGCCCAGAATGGTTCTCAGGTCATTCGCGAGATTTGGCGCCGAACAGGAATTAATATCGAATTGATCGATGGATTCGAAGAAGCCAGCCTTTTGCACCTCGCCGTCAGCCGCGCCCTCAAACTTGGCCCGAAGAAGGCCCTTATGGTTGACATGGGTGGCGGCAGTCTAGAAGTGGTCCTTGGTCAAAAGGGAAAGATGCAGCTTGGATTAAGCTTGCGCCTTGGCACAGTTCGCCTCTTGGAGAGGTTTGGCCCAGACGCCGAATACTCGCGATATGCTCACTTTGTTCACAAAGAACTCTCGGAGCTGATTCAATCCGTTGATGCCTATTCTGACCTCATACTCACAGAAGTACTCGTCGGTGCGGGGGGAAGTATAAAAGCACTGGGCCGACTGGCGGCTCGACTTCATGGACATCCCGTGAAAGAAGTCCTCACTTATGATGAGCTCGAGAATCTCAGTGATGTTCTGTTTTCTCTCCGCCTCGGGCAACGCATTCAACATTTGTCTCTAAAGCCCGATCGGGCCGATGTGATTCGCCCCGCCGCGGTCATTCTACTCGAGCTTATGCGTGCATTTAATTTTGCAAAGTTACTAATTCCCAATGTCGGTATTAAAAATGGCGTTTTCTGGCAATTGGCCGAAGATGTGCTGATCACTCCTCAAAGAGGAATTCGCACATTAGATCGACAAACTTCTGCGGGTTCTCCACGTTACAAGCATGCCCTTGACCTTTAATTTCAACAAACTCACCGTGTTCAACGCCCTTCGCAATGGCCTTCGACTCTTCAACCGGCAACAGCTGATCAAATTCTCCATGTAGGACCAATGTGGGTTGACGAATTTTTCCCAAATCAGAGCGAATATCAATCTGCTTGAGCGCATCTGGAATTCCGTGCCAAATCATGGGGTGAACTGAAAACGCATCTTTGAAGAGCTGCTGATTCAGAGAATTATTCACATCGCAACGGTGAATGGTGCTTGCCATGATCGAATCACAAAACCCGCGATCTTCACTCATTTTCGTGAACGCATCGTACATTTCTTTACCAAACTGAATTCCCGAGGCTCCCACCGGATCAAGCAGTACTACTTTTCGAAAAAGGTCGGGCTCCTCCAGTAGGGCACAAAGGGCAATGAGCCCGCCAGTGGAATGCCCAACTAAATTCACTTCACGTAGACCTAAACCTTTGCACATGGCCACATAATCCCGTGCCATTGATTTCATATCCAGGTCCTGAGCCGACTGAGGCGCCGAGCTTTGTCCACAACCCAGCCATTCTCCAAAGGCCGCGCTTCCAGGTTCTTCACCCTTGTATCGCGATTGAAGCAGTTGAATGGTAGGCTTCCACCAGTTATTCGAGGCCAAGTTGCCATGAATAAACATGGTGTCCCCAGGTAAAGCCCCAGGAATCAAGTCGTAATGAAACTTCTTATGCTGAAATTGAAATAGCGCCACAGGGCCTCATCTATCGCCAATTCTCAGGTCGGGGTCAACCTCTGGCCGCGCCACTTCAAATGCGACGGACCGCGCTATAGACCCAACCAAAATTTGGAGGTGTTTTCAAACCACGTCCGCATCGGCTCGGGCAAAGTCGACTTCATCGCATTAATTAAAAGTTCCGCTGGGTTCCTCACGATCCGATCTACGGGAAGGTTAGGAGAACTCGGACGACCAGGGCGCAGAAGTTTACTCTCACAAATGGCGGACTTCGGCAGTAAATAAGCCACCGAGCTACTCGCTGATTTAAGCACTCCCTTTTCAGGAATTCCCAGCCACATATGTCCTGACTCCATTTCACGATGCCCTGCCAAAAGTTCCGACACCATTCCACCCAAGAATGGTCCCACTGATTCATTGGCTTTGTGCTCAATTCCCTCGACAACTGTCAGCGAAGCTCGCACTTCTTTAGGAGCGCTTTCCCAAAATCGAATGAGGACTTCCCTTTGGATGTAGGGATCAAGGCCGGCAATCACCAAATGCAAGACTCTCGGATTTAGCCTCTTCACCAGATCTGAGGCCGCCATCATCCGCACTCCCCGCGCAAGCTCCGAGGCCGCATAGGGCTGAAAGAGACCCCACTTCAAAATTGAGGGTTCAGATAAATGATAAGTAGAGAGAACCAAGCCTCGCAGAAAAAAATCGTAGAGCTCAGATTCATCAAGCGGAACAAGTGGGTAGGTTCGACGATAGACACCCATTAAATAGCGAATAAGTTGATCTTGTTCTGCCATCGGTTCAACGTAAGGCGCGACCAGAATCAACTTTTCAACTAAATCCGGGCGATCCGCAGCTAATTGCAAGGAAAGGGCGCCCCCATAAGACAAACCCACGAACGAAGCCCGATCTATTTTTAACTGCCTCAACAATTCGGCCAGATCGAGAGCCTGTTGCTCAATTGGTACGGCCGGAAAGATGGGCTCTCTCCTAGAAAAAATGACTTTATAGCCAAGAAGAGGAGGAAGAATGGGCTGTAGTCCCACCTTGCGCCAAGCTCCAACGCGGTCGATATGTCGTTCTAAGGAGCGGCCTTGGTGAAACGTATCAAACAACACGACACTTCGCCCACTGCGCCGGGCTTCTTTGAGGGTCGACGCCCAGTGCTCCGTATCCTGAGTTAATCCATTCACAAATACAATGGCTGGTTTATTACTTTTGCCACGGTAAAGACGAGCATAGATTTCTCGTCCTTCGGCGACCTGGAAGTATCCTTCAATGTCAGGCTTTGGCAGTCTGCGCAGTTCAACCCCTGCCCCAGAGGCGAAGGCGGAAGTAATCCCCACAAAGATTAAAATTGCGCTTCGCAGTTTCACTCTCTCCCCCCCCGGTTTGAGTTACTGAACGAGCCCGCCATCAACGCTCAAAACAGTTCCGTTGATGTAGCCGGCCTCTTCACTCGCCAAGAACCAGCAGGCATTGGCAATATCTGAAGTGCTCCCCAGACGACGCACCGGAATCTTTTCTTCGATTCCCTTTAATACATCAGCCGGAACCTTCTCCACCATTGCGGTGCGGGTAAAGCCCGGAGCAATCGCGTTGGCCGTGAAGCCCTTTTTGCCAAGCTCCCGAGCCCAAGTCTTCGTCAGCCCAATGACGCCCGCTTTTGCTGCGACATAATTGGTTTGTCCAAAATTTCCGTAGAGAGCCACAACACTCGACATATTGATGATGCGATTTCCCGCATCTTGAGAAAATTTCTCCATGAGCGATTTTGTGACATTAAACAACCCAGTCAAATTCGTAT
>JAPKGD010000214.1 GCA_026648125.1 Bdellovibrionales bacterium
AATCCGGCTTGGCGGGCCTGGTTTAATGTTCAGGGCTCATGGGCCCTAGCTGGAGCAGCTATTGTCGCAGGCAATCAAATGAAACGGAGATTTATACAGATAAAGATTTTACGCCAGAAAATATGGTCGAAGAAAAAGAAGCTCCTGTTAAGTATGAGAAAATTGAGCTGGTTCCCGTCGTGATAGATGCAAACCAACAGGTCGACAATATTTTGTCTGGAGCGGAATCCATGTCATTCGATGCAATAGGAAATGCAGGGATTGAATTTGCCAATGAAACGATACTTCTTAATGATGCAATATATGATTACTATATAACTTATGATATTTCGATCGACGTTTACCAATCTGAATTTGGTAACTACAACGGAGGGTGCTCACGTTGGGACTCAGATCCTTTCTGGGTTGTGCCCCATTGATTTTATTCTAAATTTTTTGATAAGTTTATATGCCCCTTTGGATATATTCCCAAGGGGCATCTTTGTAGGGGACTATGCTCTAGTAAGACGTACGAGTTGCGGGTCTCTGCTGATTCAGGAATGGAGGATTGGCTCCATTGTTCTGAGTTCCAAAAGGCTGTTGTGCGGGCAAATTTGTCGGTTGTTGAATTCCAGGTTGAACTTGGCCTCCGGGCAGAGGCAAGCCGTTGCCTACACCTGGCGTAAAGCGTGGTAAGCCCATTTGATTTGGTGCTTGCGATGCGCCGATCTGATTGATCGCATTCTGCACATAACGCTGGCCATTGGTCATTAGACCGTCGAATTGTCCTTGTGTATTAACAAGGGGATCGCCTGGAATGCCACGCTGAGTGCGACGATATTGATCGAGATCCATGGATAAGCGATCTCGTCCAAAGTAGCCGCGTGAATCCATAAGAGATTGCGGACTGGTCATGGCCGTGGAGAGAGAGGTCATTAGACTTCCCTGCCAAAAGGTCACTTCGTCAAGAGCGTCACTTTTTCCGGTGCCCATAGCTCGCATCGTCTCTTGTTGCTGTAGACCATTAAACTCATAGGCCATGCGCTGTTGCAGGCCCGCAAGACGCTGCATGTGGAACATTCGCGAAGGGCTGTTCTCAGGCGTTTTTGCCAATTGCTCACTGATGCTCAAGATTTGATTGCTGTAAAAGCCTGAGCGGTGAAGTATGTGAGCGGTTCGACGCTGGCTTGAAGTTAGGCTTGAGTTACCAGCTAGGCTTTCTGAGATCGCTAAAGCCGCTTCTCGGTCTTCTGCATTACCCGACTCAAGAGTTTGTCTGAGCATGGAACGAAGTGATCCAAATTCACCGGCGAGTTCTTTTCCTTCGAGACTGTCAATTCGATCGGCCTTGCACTGCATGCGAGCCGAAGTCGAAAGAGCTTTTCCGTCACTGTCTTTAATACACTTAGCGATATCGGCCTCGAGCTTTTCTTTTTCTTTTTGGGCCTTTTCAGCTTCTTTTTGCTTTGCGATCACTTTCTTATATTGAGCTTCAGACTTTTCTCGAACGATGCGGGCAAGGTCTTTTGCGTTTGACCCGCGCGGAGCAGAAACAGAGTCGCGTACGGTGATGACTTCACCCTCTTCGCCTTTGGTCGATGAAGAGGTAATTTCGATTACAAAAATTTCCTCAGTTCTCGAGCGATTGGCCTGTTGGACATCGATTAAAGCCTCGCTGTATTCTTGTTCAAGCCGTCTGTTGTCTGCACTGCACTTATTTTTGGCCTCATCCGTGGCTTTTCGATCAACGTTTTTACCGTTTTTCACTTCGATTTTACTGCAATCAGCAAGTGTAGGTCTCACCGGAGTTGGAAGAGGTCTTTCATCAAGATCAAAACTCTGCTCTGTTTTAGTGGCGCGACGAATTCGAGCTTCCGAGCGAACTGAGTCATAGTTCAAAACACACCCGGCATTTTTACCGCCTTGCTTTAAGCCGTTGTAGATGAGCGTGGTGCATTCCTCTTCCGCCGTGGAGGCAAGATCGGAGCTCGACATCATTGTGCCGTGTCCGGAAATCCGCCCAGCTAAATCAAAAGCAAGAGCGGCAAATAGGACCGCAAATAAAACCTTATTCTGTCTAGCGGTCTTTGTTTTCATAAAATCCTCCTCGTCGAGGGCATACAAATACTGTGGCCCTCACAACCGATCAGTATTCCAATTCTCAATCCAGCCGGGCCAATTTCATAACCCATTGAAATCACATGTTTTTGTGCCGAATGTGGGGGTGTTTGTTTGTTTGGCAGGTGTATAACTTTAGAAGCGACGTCTTTATCGGGCTGCTGAAATTAAGGTGATTTTAGGGGGTTACAAGGTGTTAGGAGCCTGACGGGTTGGGTGCCCCTAAGGGCGCACAATTTGGGCAGTGGTGGGACATCCTTATATATGTGTGTTATTCACACCCCCATGAGAATTGAGTTTGAGCCGGCCCCCCGGCCTCAGGACATATCGCCTCAGGACTGGATGGACTGGCGCTGGCAGGTGCGAAATCGCTTGAAGCGATTCGAGGACTTTTCTATGCACTTTGCCCTGACGGAGTCAGAAATTGGGGGGCTTCGCGAGGCGAACCAGGCCTTTAAAGTCCAGGCGACTCCCTACTACGCCTCTTTGGCTGAGCCGGGAAATATTCACGATCCCATTCGACGTATGATGATTCCACTTGCGGAAGAACTCTCCGACGGAAAGCAGGCCATGTCCGATCCTTTGGCCGAACGTAAATATTCACCTGCGCCTCGCATTGTTCATCGCTATCCTGATCGCGTGCTTTTTTTAGTGACGGACACATGTAGCGTTTATTGCAGGTATTGTCTGCGCAAGCATTTCACTGGTCATGATGAAGCGTTTCCAGTCCGCACAGAATATCAAGCCGCCTTGGATTATATAAAAAATCAGTCCGGAATTCGTGAGGTCATTTTATCAGGGGGAGATCCCCTCACCTTAGGAGATGAGCGAATCGAAGAAATTTTAAAGGACCTCTCACAAATCCCTCACTTGGATCTCATTCGTATTGGCACGCGAATGCCCGTAGTTAACCCTATGCGCATCACGAATGAATTGGTTTCTCGTTTAAAGATCTATCACCCTATTTTTATTATGACTCATTTTAATCATGCCAAAGAGGTGACTTACGAAGCAGCAAAAGCCTTACTTCGTTTGGTAGACAATGGCTTTCCAGTTCTCAACCAAATGGTCTTATTGCGAGGGATAAATGACTCCGCAGAGGCGGTAGAGCAGCTATCACGTCGACTTCTTCGGCTTCGAGTAAAGCCATATTACATGCATCAGTGCGATCCATCACTAGGTACCGATCACTTTCGTACCTCTATTCGTCAGAGTTTAAAAATTCAGCGCGAATTGTGGGGCAAGATCTCAGGTTTGGCGCTGCCGCAGCTTTCGGTGGATTTGCCAGGCGGCGGAGGTAAGGTCGGTCTTGTACCAGATTTTCTCATTGAAAAGACAGATTCACATTGGCGCTTTCGTGGGTGGGACGGGGTCGAATCAACCTATATTGAGCCAGGTTACGATCATAATTTTTGAACCTTACTTTGACGATCTGAACTTTACTTAAAGCCTAGCGCCCCTTTTTGTAGATGGACGGTAACTTTTTCTTAGTGACCCAACTATGAAGCAATACAGTGATTCTTGACCCTCGTCCAAAGTTTGCACAAGGTATGCTTCTTTCGGAGGCCGGGTGTGAGGGGTCGGATTTAAATCGTTCAATACAGTCTTTGCCACCTTAGGCCTGGCCTTGGGACTGACAATTTCCCCGCTGGTTTTGAGCCAGGGCTCCGAAGCAAATATGCAAAGCCTATTGAATCAATGTTCTGGGCAAATCTCCGACCTTAATTGCTACCGCGATATCATTAGGGAAGCTGCTCATCGACAAAATATTCGGGAGCGACTCTTTTATCCCTCAAATGAAGGTTTGCCGACGGTGGAAGTAAAGAGAGTTGTTTACCAAGGACGCCATATTGTTGTCGATACTTGGGATAAGGAATCTTGTGAATCTGTACGCAATGATCTCATTCACCGAGGAGTAAAGGCAGCGAACGGGCAGTCCGATTTGGGGAGTTTATGTCATTCAGATAAAAGTTTATCGAGTTTTCGCTATCGAACTGTCACTTTGCTATGGGAGGGAGGAGAAGAATATTTAACACCTCTCAGTCTAGAAAGCTTTCGGGATACAGAAAAGTCACTCGTCACAGATACACGCAATCTTGCGTATTTAATGGTTGCAACAATGGGCGTGCTTTGGGTGCTACCAGAGTCGGTTTCCAAATGGAATAAAGAGGATATTCGACAAAATGGATGGAGCGGCAAATGGCGAAATAATGTACGTGGAGGCCCTGTAATGGATGAAGACAATCCTTGGGTGAATTATGTAGGGCATCCCATCTCAGGGGCTATCTATTATACCGTGGGTCGGACAAATGGACTCAATGAATGGCAAGCCTTTGGCTATTCGGTTTTAATGTCCACATTCTTTTGGGAGTACGGAATTGAAGCTTTGGCAGAAAAGCCATCTATTCAGGATCTGATTGTGACTCCCGTGATAGGTTCTCTTTTGGGTGAGGCCTTTATTCAGTGGGCAAATAAAGTTCGCAACGAGCAAAATGGCGAGGTCTTAGGATCCAAAAAGCTTGGTCGCACCGTACTTTTTCTGCTGGATCCTGTTTCATCATTGTCGTCGGGGATTAATCAATTTTTAGGTCGC
>JAPKGD010000215.1 GCA_026648125.1 Bdellovibrionales bacterium
GCGCATCTTCTGGGATCTGGTAGTAAGTAACCCCTTGGGCAAAGTATTCGTAAACATTACTTCCGGCGTAGGGATCAGCAAAAAGCGACCGCTGCTTTGCCGCGAGGTAGAGATCTGAAATGCAAGTCTGCAGATCCTGTCGCCCCCGTGCCTTTAAAAAATTAATATGCCATCCGTGGGCCAATTCATGAGCGGCCAAATTATAATCGCCAAAAGGAGTCCTCAAGGTTTCGCCAAGGTCGCTGACCACTTGATCGCCGCCCGTTCCCCGAAGCTCATCATATAATCGATTGTCTGGAGTGGGGACGCGCAAATCGATGAGATCCTCAAAGCCGCGAATATCTCCGTGAAATTGATAATAGCTCTTCATATAAAGACGAAGACCGGTCTCCACTAATTTATCCACAAAAGGCAACCAATAGCGAATCGAGTGCATAGCCCCCAGGGCTTCGGCGGGATTTAGTGACTTATAATTCACGATAAAGTCGGAAATTCTCTTGGGCGCCTTAAGATCGAGCTTCTCTCTTTCAAGACGCTGATGAATTTGATCGTAGTCGCGGTAGGCTCTCGCTCTGCGCCACCTCAAAACATGGCTCATTCCTGCGTGGGAGCGGTGATAAAATGGACACTTCTGATGGGCCTGCCAAAATAAACTCAGCGCCTCGTCCTCTCGTCCCAGCTTTGAGAGGAGGGCACCTTTAAAGGTCATAACGTCGGCCAATTGTCTCGAAGAAGTCGGCCAGCGTTCCAATTCTGCCATCAGATCCTCGGCGGGCGCACCATTTTGAAAGCGCTCGGACAAATCCTTTAACTGCAGCTGAGTGCCTTTAGAAGTTAGCTCCTTAGGACAAGCCACTTTAAAAAGTTCGGTACGGTTATAAATATTCTCCTCATTGGAAACTGCATCTGAACGTGGGCATGGGGATAAACTGCATTTAGTATCTTTATTGATTTCGAATAGTCAGGCTGTGGTTGGTGGTAAAAGGCAACAAAAGTTGTTCTAAAAACTCGCTCGGGCTCGACGAGGCTACTGAGCCGTTGAGAGATGAACTGGATTGCATCTGCCATGGCGTATTTTCCGTACACCAAATAAAGCATCCACCCCACGGAGAGGTCTGATTCAATCAGGGGAGAAATTTGGCTTAATGAATCAACCATCTCTTTGAGTTCGGCCTCTTGGATTTGGCCCTTACGAGATAGGTTCAAGGCATGAAGTGTGTTCTCGATCTTTTTGCCAAATTCCCCACGCCATTCAGGTATGCGCGCAAGAAGGCCGCGAACTCGATCCGGAAATTCAGTGTTAATCATGAGAAGGGCAAAGCGAAGAGTTGCCCATTTTCGATTTGCTGTCAGTGGTAAAGACTCCTGGGTGGCTTGCTCCAAAAGGTCATAGGCCAATCCAATTTGATTGGCTCGATCTGCACACGACGCCCCGTAGGTTAATGTCAAAATGTCGAGTTGCCCTTTTTCCGCACAATCGGATACGAGCTTGGCACACCTGTCGAAATCTCCTTGTGTCCTCAAGGCGAGTACAAATTGTGCAAGCTGGTCAGATGAGCAAGAGAGGTCTTTCGAACCTAACGGCCGCTTGAGATCATTGAACCGATCAGAAAAGGCCTTCGCCACAATTGAGGAATACGCCTCAAGATCAAGAACAGGCGTGGCCTTTCCAATTTGAAAATCATATTTCTGTAAAATAGGTGGCGGATTGGACTCACTTCTAAACTCTTGTGCAAAACCAGCCTTTGAAAAAACCAATAGGGACAACAAAATGAGAAGTCTACTAAAGTTCAAAATTTCACACTTTCTCGGTATTGACCAAAGACGGATCGCAAAACATCACTGATCTCTCCTAGAGTGGCGCCAACCTTTACCGCATTAACAATCAAAGGCATGAGATTTTGGTCGCCTTTAGCCGCTGAGCGGACCTGTTCTAGCTGAGATTGAAGCTCCTTTTGATTGCGCGACTTTTTATAGCTTGCGAGACGAGTGAGTTGGTCGCGGACCATTTCTTCAGAAATTTTAAGTGGAAAGGGTGGCTCAAAATCTTGAATGAAGTCATTCACACCAACCACGATCTCCTTTTTTGAGTCCACATCCTTTTGATACTGATAAGCCGCACTTTGAATTTCATTCTGAATCCAGCCAGATTCTATACAAGAAACCACGCCACCGAGGGAATCAATTCGCTCAATATACTGAAGAGCTCGAGCTTCGAGTTCGTTAGTGAGTGACTCAATGTAGAAGGATCCCGCAAGCGGATCGATGACATCAGCGACACCGGACTCGTGGGCTATAATTTGCTGGGTCCGCAGTGCAATCGTAGCGGCTTTCTCGGTGGGGAGCCCTAGTGCTTCGTCCATTGAATTGGTGTGAAGGCTTTGCGTCCCGCCTAAAACCGCCGCAAGCGCTTGAAGACCCACCCTGACGATGTTGTTTTCAGGCTGCTGAGCGGTAAGGGTAGAGCCAGCCGTTTGAGTATGGAAACGAAGCTTCATTGCCGACGGATCAGTGGCGCCAAAGCGCTCTTTCATTAATTTGGCCCAAAGTCGTCGCGCAGCTCTAAACTTTGCGATCTCTTCGAAGAAATTATTATGGCAGTTAAAGAAAAAGCTCAGTCGCTTACCAAATTCATTGATATTCAGTCCTGCGTCTAAAGCTGCGGACACATAGGTCATGCCATTGGCTAATGTAAACGCTAGTTCTTGTGCCGCCGTACTGCCTGCTTCTCGAATGTGATATCCGGAAATCGATATGGTGTTCCAGTCGGGCACATTCTTTGAGCAATAGGCAAAAATATCGGTGATGATTCTAAGCGAGGGCCTTGGGGGAAAAATATAGGTCCCCCGCGCAACGTACTCTTTGAGAAGATCATTTTGAATTGTGCCCTTAAGAGCGTTTGCTGGAATATTTCTACGTTCCGCCGCCGCAATGTAGAAGGCGAGCAGAATCGATGCTGTAGAATTAATGGTCATTGACGTAGAGATCTTCTCTAAGGGGAGCCCGTCCATTAATAGCTCCATATCTTCCAACGAAGATATGGCCACTCCAACCTTTCCCACCTCACCGGTGGACATAATGTGATCGGAGTCGTATCCCATCTGCGTGGGAAGATCGAAGGCTACGCTAAGGCCCGTTGTGCCCTGGTTGATCAAAAGTTTATATCTTTGATTCGATTCCTTTGCTGATCCGAAGCCGGCGTATTGCCTCATCGTCCATAGACGACCCCGGTACATGGTGTCCTGAACTCCGCGAGCAAATGGAAAGCGCCCAGGTTCGCCAAGAGCCGCCATGGCATCGTCGCTGGCCGTCCAATCCTGAGAATCATAAAATGGCTTGAGAGAGATCTGACTGGAATTTTTGAATTCTGGCTTTCGTAAGCCCTTATTGCCGGACATGGCCCAATTACTCAACTTTGTCGAAGCTGATCAAGACCACTCCAGATTCGACGTTGTCGCCTTGCTTGACCATGACGTCTTTAATTTTAGCGTCTCCTCCGGCTCGCATTTCATTTTCCATTTTCATGGCTTCCATAATTAAAAGAGGATCGCCCTCTTTCACGACGTCACCAGCTTTCACGAATACCTTAACAATCTTGCCAGGCATGCCAGACATCAAGCTGTTGCCCTGACCAAGGCTTCCGCCGCCCTTGAGACTTTCATGAAGAATCTTTTCTTCGTTGTAGATTTTAACAGTGCTGTGGGCGCCCCGCGTATAAACGGTATAGTCCGTGCCACGGCTCGTGACGTCCACCAGATAGGAGCTATTCTTAAAAATAAAGGAGATGGTTTCATCGATGTATTGGTAGTCGGCCTTGGAAATATCGTAATGGATCCAGTCGTTAGAATCTTCCTTCAGATCGATCTTCCAAGCTGTGCGGGTCTCCGTCACATTGATCTGATACTTTCGGCCATTAGATTCGGCTTCGAAATACATAATCTAAACCCTCATCTGCTTCTGGCGCCCAAACTTTCGCCATTGGCTTGCCATATTGTACTCGGATACATCCTTGGACTTGCTGTCGTTGTAGGCCGTGATAGCTGCAGCAATCAGAAAAACGTGCTCGTCGACGAACATAAACAGCTCACGTTGTTTTCGTCCCGCGACCTGTTGATCAATAAACTGCGTTGTATAGCTGCCGTCGAGAAACGTTGGATGCACGAGAATGTTCTTGTGTAGCACGATATTAGTTTTAATCCCGGTGCACATGTATTCGGCGAGGGCCCTCTGCAACCTACGAATACAATCTTCTCGCGTTTTGCCCCAGGTTATGAGCTTTGCAATCATCGGATCGTAATAGATGGGTACTTCATAGCCAGGGTACGCACAGTTATCCAGGCGAACAAACGGGCCCTGCGGGACTCGATATCGACGAATTGTCCCAGGATTCGGAGTAAAATTGACCGGATCCTCAGCGCAGATTCGAAGCTCAATGGAATGGCCCGATTGCTTTATGTCACCTTGTTTGAAAGACAGGGGCTTTCCCGAGGCGACAAGAATTTGTTCTTTAACGAGGTCCATGCCGATGACAAGTTCGGTTACGGGGTGCTCCACCTGAAGGCGGGTGTTCATCTCCATAAAGAAAAATTCTTTGGTCTTGTTATCGAAAATAAATTCAATGGTACCTGCGCCGACGTAATGTATCGACTTAGCAGCGGCTACAGCCACGGACCCCATTTT
>JAPKGD010000216.1 GCA_026648125.1 Bdellovibrionales bacterium
ATTACTCTTAAGGATAAGCCCTTTGATTTTGCAACTTTTAAAACGGATGTCGAAGGATTTTCGGGTTTTCGTGTTCCTGGAAAGAATGAAATTCGAGAAAAATCTTGGGAAGCTTTTATTTACTACAATTATTGGGATAGAGAGCTGGAAAAATCAAAAGTGGCTTTTGAGGAGGGAACTCGTAACCAAGAGAATCCAGACATGCTCCTTTTGGGAGTTGAAATTCTTGAGCGAATGTCCACGGAGTATCCCGAGGTGCCACCAAGTGCTTATCGTAATTTAGGGGTGGCTTATCAATTGTTGGCAAAGAAGAACATGGCTTATATTCCAAAAATGGTTGAGGCCTGGAGAAAATATTTAAATTTTAATCCCACCAATGATCCCCAAATTGAGCAAATTCGAAGAGCAGTGGCTGGTGGAGCCATTATATCTATTCCGCCGGGACAGATAAATCCGCCCCCGCCGCCGTCCAACAATTGATCGATTTATTTTTTGGATTTTATAAAAGCTGAGATTTCGTTTCGTGCGAGAGTCACCTGCTCACCGCTGTCCATGTCTTTAAGAGTCACTTGAGCAGATGCGAGTTCTGAATCACCTACAATGAGGGTGTAGCGGGCGTTAAGAGCAGAGGCCTTTTTCATTCGTTTGCTCATATTTCCGCTGTACGTGAGATCCGTTGTGATTCCCTGAGTTCGAAGCTCCTGAGCAATCTTTGGGATTTCAGCTTCCGCGGCTTCTCCTAAGGCCACAATGACCACGGGGCGGTTAAATTTGGCTGGTAAATCCCGCAAAAGTACCAATCTTTCGATTCCTGCCGCCCAGCCTACGCCGGGTGTGGCGGGACCGCCCATGATTGAGATTAGTTGGTCGTAGCGTCCCCCTGCGAGAATAGCATCCTGCGCTCCGAGATCGTTGGTGCGATATTCAAACACAACATGTGAATAGTAGTCGAGACCACGCACCAATTTAGTGTTCAAGTCATACTCAATGCCAAGTCGAGTGAGGCCCTCTTCAACTTTACCTAAAAAGGCCAGTGAATCAGAGTTGAGAGACTCTCTTAAGGTGGGGGCGTCAGTGAGAATATTTTGGTCGTTTTTATCTTTTGAATCCAAAATTCTCAGCGGATTGACCTGGAGCCGCTTTTGGCTTTCTTCAGAAAGATCCGACTTCTTTTGCTCAAGAAACTCAACGAGCTTTTGCAAGTAGTTTTTGCGACTTTCTGAGTCACCCAAGGAATTGATTTCGAGACGTGACTTTTGTCGTACCCCAAGTGCTTTAAGGAGCTGGTCTGCGGCCGCCAAACATTCAAGGTCGGCCAGTGGAGAGGATACACCGAGAAGCTCTACGCCGATTTGATGGAACTGGCGCTGACGACCTTTTTGAGGGCGCTCGTAGCGAAACATGGGCCCCTGGTAAAAGAGCTTCAGCGGAGTGGATTGAGCAAGTCCTTCAGAGATAAAAGCCCGTGCGATTCCCGCAGTGCCTTCTGGCCTTAGAGTGAGCCAATCTCCACCCTTGTCCTGAAAACTGTACATCTCTTTGGTTACGATGTCCGATGCATCTCCGAGAGTGCGCTTAAAGACCTCACTGAATTCAAAAATGGGAGTCGCCATTTCGTGGAATCCCGCAAGCCCAGCAATTTCTCTGGCGAGTTGAATAACTTCATTCTGTTTGGCACAAGCCTCCGGAAGGAGGTCATGTGTTCCGCGAACACTCTGCAGTGACATATATCTCCACACATACTATATGAGAGAGATATGGGCGAGTATTTTGACATATCTCCTATGCTGTCGGAGCAAACGGCCGTTTTTCCAGGTGACACCCCCCTTGAGCGAAGTGTGCAGATGGGCTGGGCTCAAGGGCATCATCTTGAACTGTCGACTCTTAAAGCCACAGTCCACTTAGGCGCTCATGCCGACGCCCCCAGTCACTATCATAAAGGTGGGATCGGCATTGGGGAGCGAGATCTCTCATTCTATTATGGAGAAGCTCAGGTTGTTCGCTTGCGGGCGCCAAAGGGGCAGAGAATAGATCTTTCCGAATGGGGGAATCGGGTCGTGAATTCTCCGCGTGTTTTGATTGAAACCGGCTCGTTTCCAGACCCAAACAAATGGAATTCAGATTTTAATTCCTTACATCCGGACCTCATTCAGTATTTGGGTGATTGTGGCGTAAAGTTGGTTGGAATAGATACTCCGTCTATCGACCCGGCCGAAGACAAAGATCTGAAAAGTCACCAGAGGGTTGCAAAACTCAATTTGGCCATTTTAGAAGGGCTTGTGCTGAGTGGCGTCCCGGAGGGGAAATATCACCTTATCGCCCTCCCTTTGCGGCTGAAAGGATTTGATGCGTCCCCTGTGCGAGCGATCTTGCTCCCCCTCAAGAACCCTTAGTCGAGTAATAAAACCCCAGTTCTCTCTCCACGTCTTCGGGAAGCTCTGGAAGTTTTGAGCGAGAAATAAAAAATGTGGTCAATTGATTGAGGTCGCTAAAGAGGCGGTGCAGTTCTGTACTCGCCTTGAGGTAGTCGTAGCCGCTCGATCCACCCGTTCCGATTTTAGTTCCTAGCATTCGCTTCGCCATCAATGCATGACGGTATCTCCAGTTCGTCATAAGCTCGTCGAGGTCGATGAGGGCGGTCAGAAGCCGGAAGGGGAGTTGAAGCACGGGTTGGTCCCGATAGATTTGAATAAAGAGTGCGGCGTGAACGGACTTAAATGAAAGCCGCCACTGTCCTTGGGTGCGGGCTTTTTCAAAGGTTTGCTCGTCAAAGAGGCTTTGAAAGGCCTCTTCTGATTTCGTCATAATTTCTAAATTTCTGCGCTTGTCTTCCTCACCGAGTGAAGGATGCTGAGTAACATAATTTTTATCTCGAACAAACATGGCCATAACCGATTTTTTATAACTTTGCCAAAAATCGAATCCGGCAACATTGAGAAAAGGTGTCCTTTCAAGCCACCGGTCAAGGCAGTCAAACAAGTTGGGTTGCTTTTCGAGGAGGTCGATGGCTCGAGCTTGGTCCGGTGTCAGCGCGCTAGTGTAGGGTTTTGAGTTGAACTGAAGACGATTGTCTCGCTTTAAACCTAGGCGAACTTCAAATTGTCGAAACTGAAAGCTCTGAAAGCCACTGGCCGGAAAGAGCATGTCGCGAAACTCAAGAAAATCGAGGGGAGTCATCGTCTCTAAAATGCGTATTTGGTCAATCAAAAGCTTTAATATTTCGCTCATCCGATCGAGGCGGTGAACGACAAGGCCCATTTCTTTTTCCTGCACTCGTTCTGCAGCAAAAATTCTAAGGACTGAGTTGGCCTCATGGAGCAGTTGTTTGAACCAGAGCTCGTAAACTTGATGGACTATGATGAAAAGCATTTCGTCATGTGCAGGATTTCCATACTCATGGCTTTTAGGGCTCTGGGCGTTCAGTATCCGGTCCAGTCCGAGGTACTCATGATAGTGAACAGGAGGGTATTCGTTGGCCATGGGGTGCTCCTCAGGGTGTTTTTTTGAGATCTTTAATGCGATTTATAAATCGGCTGATGTCTTCTGGCTCATTGTCATGACTTAACATAAGGCGAGCAATCCATTCTTGCTCGTCCCACATATAAAAGAAGGCCGATTCCTTCAACGGCTTGGTCCAATCTTTCGGAATTTTAGCAAAGACGGCGTTGCTTTGCACTTTTTGGACGATCTCTATCTCTTTGTGGTGATCGAGCTCTTTAGCCAACTCTTGTGCTAAATCAAGGCTTCTCTGTGCGATCGAATAGCATAGTCCGTCAGTTAAATAAGCCTGAAACTGGGCGGCCAAAAACCGCGTCTTTGATGGAAGCTGCATCTCTTGTTTGTGAATGTATTTAAAATTTTTTATCTTTTCAGGATCAAAAAAGATAACGGCCTCAGCTCCCATAAGGCCATTTTTTGTTCCGCCAAATGAAATGGCATCGGGGCGAGCGGCCCTCACGATGTCTTCAAAAGTGCACTTAAGGTGAGCTGCCGCGTTGGTTAGTCGCGCCCCATCTAAATGTAAAAAGAGCCCATTTTCTTTGGCGAACTGGCTTAAGTCGCCGAGTTCTTTCAGAGAGTAAACGGTACCCCATTCTGTAGGTTGGGTCAGAGTGATGAGTCGAGGTTGAGCGGCATGCTGGTCGCCTTTGCGAATGAGCAGGGGTTTAATGTCACTGGGTTTCAGTTTTCCATCTGGGTTCTTCACAGTAATAATTTTGTTTCCGCCATGAAATTCTGGGGCAGAGCATTCGTCGACTGCGGCGTGAGCTGTGTCGCTCGCAATGATGGCTTCGTGGCTTTGTAGAAGGGTGCGAAAGCAAAGGACGTTTGCGGCTGTCCCGTTGAAAACAAAAAAGCTCAGAGCGCTTGGTCCAAAATGAGTTTTAAATAGCTCACGAGTTTGCTCGGTCAATTGGTCTGTACCATAGGAGGGGGCATGATCGATATTGGCCCGTAAAAGGGATTCAAAGATTTTTGGGTGAACGGTCGCATGGTTGTCGCTGCCAAATCCGCGATGACTCATTCTTCAACTCGCCGATTAGAAAATATAAGTCGATGGGCGAGAAGAGCAGCCAGTCGAGCCGTTCGATTGTCCACATCTAGTGGCGGAGAGACTTCGTAG
>JAPKGD010000217.1 GCA_026648125.1 Bdellovibrionales bacterium
AGTTCAAATCGGCCTGTGGGCAGATTGGTTCCAGTGAGGACCCGAGAAATTTTTCGGGAAGTGGATGGCTTTGGTTTTTACCATTCATCATCGGACTGATTTTGCGTCGGTTAGGCTCTACCAAGACTTTCCAAGGTGAATTCCCGACTGAATCATAAATCCACGATTCGATCCAAAGCTCGCGCGAAGTTCAGCCTCAGCCCCAAAGAACCAATCCGCAGTCCAAGGGCGAGCCCACTGTCCATGAATGGTGACCTCAGTCAGTTGGCTTGCGGTTTCCGTTCGCAACTCACCCAGCCAAAGATCATTTTCAATGGACTTTTCCCATGCGACCCAAGCGCCAAAGGTTAATTGCGAAGTCGTCTTGAGAGATTCTAGGGTTTTTCGCTCGATCAGGGGAGCTTGCCCCAAACTCATTCCAATCTGCCAAGGGGAAGTTCTGTCACGCCATCCCGCGGCCATACGGAGTCGGTCCATATTAAGGTCGGCTTGAAACGGGAGTTGGGACGTCAGCTTAGGTGTCCATACAGTCCGTGCGAAAGAGGCTCTCACGACGACAGGAAGTTGGTAGAGATCTCCCGACCAATCTGCGCCGAGAGAGAGGTGGGTGAAGCCACTGAAACTCGCGCTCGTACGGTCTTTGCCTTCGAGGTTGAGGTATTGCCATAGACCGCGCCACCACAGCCGAGCTTTCGCGATGCTTGGTTTTATTGGACCAACAAATTCGACAGAAGGGGCTTTCTCTTGAGCCGCCGGTGGGGGCGGCGAAGGGATGGCGGGCACCGGCAGCGGCTGAGGGGGAGGCGGTGTTGGCGCTTTGGCCAAATCTTTGGCAACCTTTTTTGCTTTGGGGAGAGGCCAAATGGTCAGATCAACTTTTTCTGGCTGAGAGAAGGCCCCTTTTCTACCGGAGCTGCTTCCTCCGGCGACTCTGTAATAGTAAATGCCTTTTACGAATCTGCTCCAGGCATAGTAATTTGTCGAAGTTTTAGCGACAATGAGAGGATCTCTAAAGCTCGGCTCATCCGAAATCTCAATAATATAAAAATCGGCTCCAGGGAGACTGTCCCAATTAAATATGACCGGCGGGAGTGCGCCGGGTGCCCCTGCTTGTCCATGGGCTTGAGGGAGAAGAACATCGAGCAGCTCAAGCCACCAGCGAGTTGGGCGCCTCTGGGGACCTAATTTGGCTTCTGTGTCCTCTTCTTTAGAAGTCGGAGCTCTGAGGCGTGGCGGGGCGAGTGGATCGGGAAGGCTATAGATCGGGTAGGAATGATTTGCGGGAATTATAAATCCATCTTCATCAAAGCCAATCACTCGCCAAAAGAGATCGCCCGGCCCAGGAAGTGGGGTTTGAGCGCGCGTGCTGGGCACATCAACCACATGAATTTTGGTGTTAAAATTTTCTTGAGCCGAGAATTCCAATCGGTATTTGGGGAGAGTGCTCTCACTGAGCCAGGTAAATACGACCTCATCACCGGTCTTAGCTCTGTCGCGAGGTAATGGCGTAAGGTAGATAAACTTAGGAGCAGGAAGGACTTCTATCGGCATGGGTTTAGAAATTCCACTTGGGCCTTTAAGTGTAAGAGAAAAACTGCCAAAGGGGAGAGGGACTAAAATTCGCCTCTGTGAGCCCGCGAGTTTGATTTCCTTTGCACCTTCGCCAGGGCTTGAGATCTCAAGTAACGTGGCCTCGCCGTCCCAACTCAAAGAAATGGGAAGAGGAAAATTGTGACTGTAGTAGCGTGTTGAGAAGTCTCCGACCCATCGAAGTTCGGGGCTTGCCGAAAGAACCGGGCCGGCTTCTTCGGGGCGGAGGGTGAGGCGTTGGTTTTCTTCTAGAGTTATCTTTGAGCTTTGATCCTTATGCATCAGCTCAACTTGCCCTTTGGAAACATCCACCTCGACTCTATCAGAATCGATGGTGCGCAAATTCAATTCAGTCCCTTGGGCTGCGGTGAGAAGCCACTCGCCACTTTGTACGATCACGCCCGACAGTGAGGTGCGAGCACGAACGTCGCCTCGAGAGAACCTCAGTCGAAAGGGGGCGCTGTCTTCTCCTTCGAGGGGCTCAAGCACAACTAAGGTATTTTCACGAAGTTCAATGTGGGTCTCGCCTTTTAGTTTTAACTTGGCTGAGCTCCCGGCAAGAGTCAGAAGTGAGTCTCTCTCAAATAAGACTTCATTGGAGGCCGAATCCTCCCAGATCGTCGATTCAAAGCTGCGACGGCGGACCTCTCGCCGTGCCACTTCGACTTCGCCAATAACTGGTAATTGTTTGGTGGTTGCGGAGTCGGACAAAAACGGAATGGGAATAACTCCCAAGTCGCCCAAATAAAGGCAAAGCTCAAGAACGAAGGCAATGCTAGCGATTAAAAATAAACGGCGCTCCACATTCTCTTTTCGGTACAGAAGGGCACATCATTTATATGTCGAATCCCGGTCTTGACCTTTGTCCGTCAGAGGCCTCATGCTGGTATCATGACGAACGTCCAGAAAGATAGAAAGCGTCGCATCTTGGTGGTCGAGGATGAGGTTTCGATTATGGAACTCATCCGTGAGTCTCTGGGAGGTGTCGGGTACGAGGTCAACACAGCAAACTCGGCGCAAGAGGCCCTTAATGCTGTTCGCAACTATCAACCCCATTTGGTGCTTACGGATCAAGATATGCCTGGATTTACGGGGCTTGAAATGCTCCGAGAGCTGCGTGGCCAATTAAACTATGTTTCGGTAATTTTTGTTTCTGGCCGCGCTGATGTGACAATGGTGACTCAAGCTCTCCGCTCGGGAGCCGACGACTATATTCGAAAGCCCTTTTTGTTTGATGAACTGATTGCCAGAGTCGAAGCCTGCTTACGAACTCATGATCTGCACGAAGAGCTGTTGGCAGCAAATCAAAAGCTTCAGGACATGGTGGAGCGGGATTATTTGACCGGACTTTTTAATATGAGGTCTATGTATGATCGCATCGATGGAGAACTCAAGCGAGCCATTAGATACGATCGCAAGCTCGCTTGTGTCATGATCGACATGGATCACTTTAAAACTGTGAATGATGGAAATGACCATCTCTTTGGAAGTTTTGTGCTTAAAGAGGTTGGAGGTCTGATCAAACAGACCATGCGCGATTCTGATTTTGCCGCTCGATATGGCGGAGATGAGTTTTTGGTTGTCCTCACCGATACAGACGGGGCAGGCGCAAAAGTATTCTGCGAGCGCCTTCGAGAAAAAATCTTAAAGCACACGTTTTCTGATGGGAGCAGCCAAATTAAGCTTACAATGAGCCTAGGTTGTGCGGTCGGTGACGCTAAAAGCAGCGTTGATGCCCGTCAACTTGTTCGTAAAGCGGACCACGCACTCTACCGGGCAAAAGAGTTGGGGCGGAATCGAGTTGAATTGGATGACACTTCATCGGCTCCGCCGTAACCCACATACCCAAGGCTGAGGAATTGGGTAAAGCCGCCTCCGTTGCGATCATCAAATCCGTAGTAAAGACCTAATGTAAGAGTCACAGGCATATGGTAGGCCGCAGTGCTCCCGAGGATGAACTCCACTCCGCCTCCCCAATAGGATTTGTCGCTGTTTGAGCGATAGTATCCATTGGCTTGCGGAGAAAATCCGTATCCATCAACTCCGGCGCCATCAATAAAGAGATTTATATCTAAAGTGCGCAGAAAGAGAGGGAAGGTTCCAAAGCCACGAAATAAATCAAAGAGAGGAAAGCGATATTCCAAATTGAGGTTCCATAGCGAGCGGCCAACGAGGGCCCCAGATGGGTAACCGCGCAAAAGGTACTGGGAATTTACAAGGCTCACCAAATAGTTTCCACCCAAGGTTCGATCGCCGAGTGGAACTGTTTCTCGTGCCAGATCAAGTTGAGGAGCAAAGGTGCCTTTTGATTGAATGATAAGTGCGTGCCGACTTGGAAGTGGCCCGCGAAGTCGAAGTGCGATTTGCGCAGTCGATTTTTCGTAATCTGTGCGGTCGCTGCCGCCCAGAAAGTTTGTGTAAGTTAAATTTGAGAACCACTCTCCCCATGTCGATGGTGAAATCGACTTTGATGAGCTATTGTATGAAAGCTGCGCTGTTGGCCCGACTCTGTCATAGGTAATGACTCGACTTTGCAGTGGATATTCGGTCTTGATAGATTGAGCCAAAATTCCCCAGCGCCAGGAATTGCTAAGGCCGTAAATGAACCCATTTCCGCTGACGGCTGTTCTTTGATTTGAGAGGCGGGCCGAAGTGCTTCCGAGCACTTCGTTACTTTCGGCAAACATAATTCCGAGATCGACCGGCGACGAGGAGTTGAAGTACGCAGCACCATAGCCCATTTGCTCGGTGACTGAATCGTAGCTTCCCTCGATTCGGTAGCTATGCTGTCCACTTGGATCTTGGCTTTCGGTAAAGCCTTGAAAAAGAATTCCGCCGTCAACGGGGAAGATAAATGGAATCCAATAACGGGGAACGAGGTGTCGCCACGGAGAATAGGGTTCTGGGGTATAATTTTCTTTCGCAGAAAACGAACTTCGAGTGGTGGAGTTATCGGCAAATTCCAGAAGAGAAAGCTTCGGAAGAGGAGGAGGACTGTATTCTTTGAG
>JAPKGD010000218.1 GCA_026648125.1 Bdellovibrionales bacterium
GGGTCTTATGAAGGTTGAAGGCCCTGAGGATAAAGTGATCTATTCCGGCAAAATGGCCGACAATGTCTATATGCCTGAGGGTGGGGCAATTCAAAAGATCCCCGACCAAGAGAAGGTCGCAACCGCGCGCACTTTGGACGATCAGCTCAAGCTCGGTAAAGCCATATACGTTCAAAACTGTGCCGCCTGTCACCAGCCCGATGGTAAAGGGGTTAAAGGAGCTTTCCCGCCACTGGCCAACTCTGATTACTTCAACGCCAACGCCAAGCGAGCCATTGAGGCTGTAAAACAGGGCCTTACAGGTCAGATTACGGTTAATGGTGAGGTTTACAATGGCGTGATGCCGGCCCTTGGACTATCCGACGAAGACATTGCCAATGTCTTAACGTATGTATCCCATTCTTGGGGCAACAAGAAGCGAGTGTTTAAAAAGTCCGAGGTCTCAGCGGTTCCGGCTAGTAAGGGACAAGGCGGAGGACATTAATCGTGAAAAGGGTGTTCGGCATCGGGCTGCTTCTGCTTCTCCCCTTAACCGCCAATGCCGAAGATCTTGTGCAAATTCCGGGAGGCCAGATCGAAGCGATCTGGCTCTCCCCTGTTTCTCGACAAAACAAACCTACCACATCAAAATTAAAGCGGATGGTAAAGGTGAAGGCGTTTCAGACCCTTCGCTACCCGGTAACGAATTCCGAGTTTGTTGAATTTCTCAAAAAGCACCCCGAGTGGCGTAAGGAATCCGCTCCATCCCTGTATGCGGACGGCCACTACCTCTCAAATCTTAAGACCACGGTTGAGAAGGCGGACAAGTCTCCAATCACCTACGTTTCTTGGTATGCGGCGCGCGCCTACTGCGAATCCATCGGAATGCGACTTCCCACGGTAAATGAATGGGAGTACATGGCCGCGGCCTCTGAAACTAAGCAAGACGCTAATCGCGACGCGAATTTCTTAAAGCGAATTCTTGAGTGGTATGGGGAGCCACAGGCCGGAAGTCTTAAACCTGTGGGCAGTATCTATAAAAATATGTATGGCGTTTGGGACCTCCATGGGCTTATCTGGGAATGGGTTGAGGACTTTAATTCCACCTTTGTCACCGGTGAAAGTCGTGAAGATGGTTCTTTTAACAAAGAAATGTTTTGCGGCGCGGGCTCTATGTCCTCATCGGATAAGGAGAATTACGCCGCCTACATGCGTTTTGCATTTCGCTCAAGTTTGAAGGGAAGGAGCTCCGTATGGAATTTAGGCTTTCGTTGCGTCAAATAGGATTGGGTGTTGCACTGGCCACGATCGGCCTGTTTAATACTGCCGCCATCGCCCAGCCTTCGGCAAAGGCAGAGGGCAACCCTTCTCTTTATGACCTGAAATCAAAATGGCGAGACATCAACGACAAGCCTGCAAGCGTATCGGTCGCTCGGGGCGAATATGCGGTCGTCGCCATGGTCTACACCTCGTGCCCTCATGCTTGCCCCATGACAATTAATAAGCTTCAACAGATCGAGGAGTCCTTAAGCAAGGGCGGCATCAGCAACGTGAAATTTATTCTTGCCTCCTTTGATGTCAAAAAGGACCGCCCCGAACACCTTAAAAAATACCAGAGGTCGAGAAGTCTTGACCCGAAGAAGTGGATCTTTCTTTCACCGGAGTCAGACGGTGACGTGAGGGAGCTGGCCGTAGCACTTGGCATTAGCTATAAAGATCTCGGAAACGGAGATTTCTCTCACAGCAATCTCATCACCCTGCTGGATCAAGAGGGTGCCGTAATCGCTACGCTCGATAATCTAAATGCGGCTCCCGAACCCTTTTTGGAGGCCATCAAGGGCGCCAAAGAAAAGGGCGAAGCCTTAAAAAAGGTAGCGCCATAGGAGTGCGAATTGAATCATTCAACGCCAAATGATCCCTATCGCGGACTGTTTTTTCTTGGCGGAATTGTTGGAATTCTCGGCGTATCGATCTGGCTCGCTTTCGCTTACAAGCTTATTAGCTATTACCCTCGGGAAGCCCATGCGAATATCATGTTCTTTGGCCTTCTTTGGTCCTTTATAGCGGGCTTCATGATGACCGCTATCCCGCGGATGACGCAAACCACTCCCGCAAAAAGCTGGGAGCGCCGCCTTGCCATCGGCCTCGTGGTCGCACAGACATTGCTATCGGTCTTGAACCTCACCTCAATCGCAGTCTATTGGTTCGCGGCCCAAACTCTCTTCCTCGTTTCATTTGTCGCCATGCGAGCCCGCCACATCCAGCGCATTCCCTTCGCGGGATTCGCTTTTTTACCCATAGCTCTTTTTCAGGCCGCACTTGGGGCTTTTCTTTTTATCTATTCAGGTGGAGGTTCTCGAGAGCCAGTAACACTCTTGTGCCAAGAGGCCTTTGTTTTAAATCTTATCTTGGGCCTTGGCAGTCGCTTGATCCCTGTCTTGTCGAGAATCCCCAAAGCTCGGCTGCCTAACGAAATTCAATCGAGTGAACCGTGGGCGACGTCTTTGCTTGCAGCCCTTACTCTGAATGCCACCTATTGGACTCAGCTTCTCGGCTGGACTTCTTTAGGGTTGCAGGTTCGCTCTGTTTTGGTTCTAGCTTTTTGCATATGGCTTTTAAAATGGCTCAAGCGCCCAACCCAATGGACCGCTATGGGCGTGGCCCTCAAGGCAGCTACCACGTGCCTTTGCTTGGGCTTGGTTCTACAAACTTTCAACTTTGTCCCATCCATTGCCGCGATTCACTTTCTGTATATCGGAGGATTTGGGCTTATCACCTTCATAGTCTCAACCCGAGTCGTCCTGGCCCACGGCGGCCAGGACCTCAGTTTTGAAGTTTCATCCCGACGACTTTGGCTCATGGCTGCGCTCCTTCTTCTTGCCGCCTCATTCCGCTTTATCTCAGGCGGCGAGGTCCTGAGCCCGCTTACTTATCTGTCCGCCGCACTTTTTATTTCTGCTACGTTAATTTGGATTTCAAAATTTATCCAAATTGAAATAGCAAGCGCCGACAGGCCGAGCCACTAATTCGGCCCCCGGCCGTGCATTGAAATAGTGCTCTCTATACGCGGTGGTTCTATTTCGACATCCCACTGCGCCACCATAGCTCGATGAGGGACGGCCACCGCAACCCGTGCTCCCGGTCTGGAGAGTGTCGTCTTCAGAGACTCTTCCATGCCATCCGACGCAAAGGCAAAAATCCTTCCCTTACTCTGAACCGTGGCATGCCCGGGCATGGAAGAAAGGACCACGCGCCCCACCACAATGGTGGTATTGAGTCGATATTCAACAACGTCTTCTTCCAAGCGCTTATCCGCCTCGGCAAGGCCTTTCTCCTCGGGCACCATCCATGATCCGGCAATGGCGGACTTGAGAACCTCAAGTTTCACTTCGCCCCCAATGCCCGTCCGATCCAACTCGGTTCCCATCTCTGCCGGCACTTGATATCGCCAAATTTTGAGAATCCGCCGCTCAGCCTGAACCAAGAAAAAGCTGGAATCCCAAGAAAGCCCTTTTCGGCCGTGTATGCGCAGCTTTGACCCTTTAACTGCCGTCACCCGGCCACCCACTGGCGCATGACCAACTCTTTCGAGACCCCTCACTGCGGGCTCAATCAGCCAGCTATGCGCGAGATCTCCAGCACCTAAAGCGAGGGTCACTAACAACTGACTCCCTGCCGCTGCCTCCACGGCCGCTCGATCCAGTGCATCGAGCCGATTAACTTTTATTCTGTAGATTTCATTCTCGGCACTGATGAGAACGTGGTCGGGTTCAAAAGAATACAAAACCCTTCCCTGAATGAGACTTGTCTCCGCAGCCAGCAATCCCCCCTTGCTGGCGACGAAGGCGACGAAAGCAGTGAAAATCACCATTCGTCTTTTCATATAGACCTCCTTGTTAAAGTACCGCGAGCTTTGCTGACAAAACTTGCCATTACAATCGCCCCTAAAGGGCTAGATTTAGGTTTGAAAAGAATATATTCCTTAGATAGCGTTAAAATACGTATTGTTTATCTTTTTTGCCGAATTCGCGGGCCTGAGTATAATTGTTTTTTGATGCTTGTATAAGGTGGTTCTATGAAGCCCCAACGAAGACACGCAATTGGATCTTCCATTGGCATCTGTGAAAAGGACGAAAATCTTATCGTTCAATATCAAAACGATCTTTGCCTAAGGATATGCGGCGACAAACTGGGGTCAAAATGCACGCACGGCTGCATGAAGAACTATCAGCGTCGCTCGGTCGAGCAAGGCGCGGCCTGTGATTATCTAGTTATCGAACGCATGGAAACCGATCTGGGCATCATCGACGCCCTTGTGGTTGAACACAGCGAAGGCGTCACTACGCTTCTTTTTGAAAAGACTGAAACCATAGCGATGCAGATTAAAAGTCTATCTGGATATGGTCTTTCAAGAGCCGAAACCAAAGTGGTGCGCCGGGTTCTTGAGGGATTCTCGAACACAACTCAGCCAAGGCCGTCAGGGTCAAGTAGTGCCCCTCGCAAACCGCCAGAACTGCCGCCTCCATGATTGTCGGGTCAAGCTTCTTCTTTTGCCGGGGCTCTACCGCCAACGCTTCCAGTCT
>JAPKGD010000219.1 GCA_026648125.1 Bdellovibrionales bacterium
TATCGCTGAGATCATTGTTGTTGGAGACAAAGTTCCAACCATGAACATCGTCCACATAGCCATTTCCGTCATCGTCAATCCCGTTAGACGCTTTGTTGCGGCCCTTTGAATCGAGACCCGTTTCACCAGGGTTGGTCCATAAGTTCTTTGCCAAATCCGGGTGATTGACGTCGATGCCTGTATCGATAATAGCAACTACAATGTCCTTGCTTCCCGTGGTGAGCCGCCAAGCTCGTTGGGCGTCAGTGGTCTTTAGTCCCCAAGCTTGAGACATGGCCGGGTCCTTGAGAAGGACTTGAACTTCCTTCTGACCTTTAAGTTCCTTTGGGATGATATTTCCAAGCTCAGTACTTCGAGAGGTCTTTACAGTGAGAGAAGAGAGGCTCAATGAATCATTGGGTGCAGCAATGCTTTCTTGGTGTTGAAACACTTCAAAACTGGTAACGCCGAGTCCGGCGCAAACCACCAGAAGACGAAGCCCATTTTGTTGAATCCAACTTAAGCTGTTTTGTGACTGACTTTGAGACATGATGACCTCCGCCTGTATAGAGAGCAACACAGGTGCCTAGGAGAGAATGCATAACTAACTGAAAACACATGTGAATTTCATTATGGGAAGGCTCAAAAGTGAGGACGAATTGGCTATTTGCCTAAACTTTAAACAGCCCATTTTTGGCTTATGCGACAAGACATTTTGAGCAGATATTTCAATTCATTCAATGAATTTGGGGGGCGATGAAAGACCCCTTTAGGATCAGAGTTCGCGCGAAACAATCGGCGCTAACAAAACTTAATAGGGGGGATCAATGAAGAAATTCATTTTATCAATCGCTTCGCTCGTTTTTGTGGGACAGTTCGCTCAGGCCGAACTGCTAAACCTCGAAGCTGGAACAAAAGAAATTGAAGGAGTAAATGTGGCGAGTTCGGCCACTCTAGTCAGAGCAGATAAATCGACAGCTCTTCCTCTTCTTGGGGCAGGCCTTAGGCAAAAGCGAGTTTTGCTCTCCGACGTTAATGTATACGTGACGCAGGTCTTTGCGGATTCCACTGATAAATTTGTTCGCGAAGAATCTAAGGCCCTTGCTTCGATGGAGCAAATGTCCACTGTTGCCATTCGTATGACTTTCTTAAGGACTGTGGAAGCAGAAAAAGTTCAGGCTTCATTTAAAGAGGCGCTTATTGTTAATGATATCGACATTTCAAAGGCAGATATCATTGAGTTTTTGTCAGCCGTCGAAAATGGAGGAGAAGCAAAGAAAGGTGGTTCTTTGACTATTCTTATGGAGCGTAGTCCAGACGCTGAGCTTGTAACTTACGAGGACACCGAGGGCTCCGCACGTCAAGTTGTGGGGCAGGCGGGTTTAACTCAAGCGCTGCTTTCCATTTGGTTTGGAGTGCCCGCGGATTCGGGACTTAAGAAACTGAAGAGCCAGTTGATCTCAGGTCACTAAGGAGATTTTTATGAAACAATTGAGTGTAATTTTGCTTTTGGCCGCAACCCTAGTGGGTTGCGATGCCATTGATGCCATTCATGCGACAAAGGAAATGAATGGTAAAATGGACGAAATGAATGAGAGCACGGAAAAGCTTGCGGAAGGAGTTCATCTTCAATCGCTAGTTATACCGATCAACGAACTTTTAAAGAGCGATTCCTTTTTAAAGCTGAGCCCCTTTCCCACAACGATTGTGCTTTATGCCAAGCCGTTTGCCGAGGAGGCCCGGCCAAAAGAGTTGGTCGAGCTCACCTATCTTTGGTTAAAAGAAATCGATGAGGTGGCGACGGAGCCTGATCTTGATCATGAGGGCAAGCCGTTGCCAGATGGCATAAATTGTCTGGGATCTTGCTTGGATCGCTTGAATCAAATGCGTCGGGAGAAAATAGGCAAGCTTATGACTCTCCAAGCGGTTGCTGGGTTTACGCCACAGAATACGGTAGAATCGCTCATTCGTTCTGAGATCTATGGCGATGGCAGATATTACGAAGCAGCGATGAAATTTCTAATGCTCCGTTATGTCTTTATCCGCGATATTCTTTTGGACAACAGCCTACTCAATCAAAATCTGGATAAGATCGGCGAAATTGAAGAGGCGGTCAGCTACATGAAGCGTTTGGATTATCTTGCTCGTCTGCCATTTGCGGATCAAATTGCTTTGGTGACTCGTGGCGTGATCAAGCCCTATCTCAATGCGGAGTATGCACTCGACGCAGAAACGCGTTCGCAGCTGGGAACTCGCTGGAAGCTGTTAAAGCTTAAAGCCCAGTCGGAGATGAAGTTTGAAAAGCGTTCGCTCACAGGTGATGCCGGAAATGACCAAAGAATTTTGGATGAATCGCGGCGAAAGATGGGACGGGCACTTCAGACCATTGAATCACACATTCGCTTTTGGAAAGGCCAAAGGTAAAAAAGTTTTGAGAGGCTTAAGCCCGATTTTTTAATCGGGCTTAGAGCTTTAATACCCACTCCGGAAAAATCAGCTCATTCTTATCGGATTGAAGGAGTTGATAAAAAATCATGTTGCGCATAACAAGTCGAATATAGCCCCGCGTTTCCTCGTAGGGGATTTCCTCAATGAATTGAATTGAGTCTCCTTGGTAATGAACCTTCATCCAGTTGCGAATACTACGTTCGCTGGCATTATATGAGGCCACCGCCAAAATAAATCGTCCCGAGAAGCGATCCCAGAGCTCGCGGATATGGTGGGCGCCAATGGGGATGTTAATTTCGGGTTCGTAAAGATCCTCGGCGCGCTCGTAAGGGAGTGATGCATCTTTTGCGGTGGTCATGGCGATCTCTGGTAAAAGCTGCATGAGGCCAAAGGCATCCGCGGGGCTTCGGGCTCGTGGATTAAAAGAAGATTCTTGTCGCATAATTGAGAAGAGGAGTTCGGGGGGAAGTTTGACTTGGCTAGCAGCGTTCTCAACTTGTTCTCTCCAGGGTTGAGGAAAGAGGATTTCAGGATGTTGCGCCAAAATGGATTGGCGTCTTTCGGGCGGTAGTACGCCAAGTCGCTCATAAAGGCTGAGATAAGAGCCAGCTTGAGCGTATGCCCGAAACAAATCCGTCCATGTGGCTTCGTCTTGGCCCTTAGAATCTTGCTTGCGCAGTGACTCAGAGGACCAGGCTAAAAGATCCTGCGCAACATCTAACTCGTCGACGGCCAAAAGCCAGCGCCAAATTGTGGGTGGCAAGTGTTCGTCAATTAATGAAGGAGTTGATGGCGGGACTTTACCTGCTGAGGGGCGTTGGATGGGGCGGCCGAGTTGGTGGTGTGCAAGAAGCCCATAATAGCCCAAGGGGTCAAATTCGATCAGCGAAGTAAATTCACTTTCGGCGAGCTGCTTGTGATTTTCGAGATTGGCATCGTCAAGGTAGGTGCGTGCTAACCAATAGTGAAATCGAGCCTTTGAAAAGTCTGTGGACGCTTGACTGCGGCCCTTTTGAAATGCAGAGGCGGCTTCACTCAGCCTCCCGAGTTTTCTTAGGTTCCATGCCAAGTACCAATCAATTTTCTCGGCGAGAGATGAATCGGATCTAGTCTCTCGATCGGCCAGCTCAAAGTATTCGATGGCCTTCGAAAAATTCTGTCGCTCTTCTTGCATGCGTCCCAGAACCCAAAATATTTCAGCTCGAGAGGCTTTTCCCTTGAGTTCTCCAAGGGATTTTTCGAGTCGAGTTTGAGCTTCTTTGATCTGGTTCTCGGTCCACTCCGCCCGCGCCAAAGTGACAATGGAAGATGCGTAGTTTTCCCAGGCGCTAGGTTTTGCATTTCTACGAGGTTTGAGTAACTTAACAACGCGCTCTAAAGTCCTAACGTATTCCGTTTTGTTGCGCTCAGTTTTAAAGGTTTGGGCCAATCCCTTTAGGGCACTGGCTCTTGTGGTAATAGTAAATTTTTTGTTTTTAATGACTTTTCCATAGTAGGTTTTAGCTTTTTCAAACTCTCGTGCGCGGCGAAAGTCATGGGCCATCTTAAGCCAATATTTGCTTGTCGGATTTCTTAAAAAGCGAGGTGCAATCTTTTCCCGTCGGGAAAGAGCCTTTTCTGCTAAGGTTTCGTCATTTAGAGAAGCTGCCGCTTTTAGGGCCTCTTCAACTAAGGCGAGTTTCTGATCTTGAGGGAGATTCAGCTTGGATTTTTCTATCAGTAAATTGAATTCCTGAGCCAAATTATTTTGCGCTCGTGTTTGTGCCAGCTTGGCGTTGGATAAACTGGGTTTAAGCCAGTCTTGAAGATTCATTTCATCCAGTTGTGGAAGTTCGGAAAGGATTTGAGGTGAAATCTGAGCACAGGTCTCAATGGCGCGAAGCAGAGCTAACTCATGGAGAGGAAATTTTTGATCCCCGCTAAGGGATTTCCATTTTTCACAAGCGAGTTTGGGGTCGTTTTCCATCCAAAGTTTAGCCCGACGGTACTCGACCCACCACTGAACACGACGTTCACTGTTGGCATCAGCCATTTTAAGCAAAAAATAGTCGAGACTTTGTCGATCTCGAGGTGTTTCGATTGCAAAAGGCGGAGGGAGAATTTCGGCTTCGGG
>JAPKGD010000022.1 GCA_026648125.1 Bdellovibrionales bacterium
CATCAATGGCGTCATTATCGACGTTGAAAAGTGGGCCAACTCAAAAGGACTTAATTGCTCCCAAACCTTTGGTGAATATCTTGATGACCCGCAATCCACGGCGGAAGACCGGCTGCGCAGCCGCGGGGGGTGCGTGAGTTCGATTCCCTTTGGCTCCCTTGAATTGCCCGCGGGGTTTATGCAGACTGAGCGCCCCCCCGCAAAGTATGTTCGGGCCGAATTCAATGGTTCTCCTGCGATTGGTCCATGGGTTGTTTATCCTAAGCTCAAAGAGTACATCGCTAGCGAACACCTGCCTACGGAACCAGTGACCATCGAAGTTTATACGCTGCACCCAAGTGGAGAAATGAGCACATCTTACCTCATTCCCCTTTCTGGCCCCTAGCACCAATCTTTGACCTTACCTGCCGCAGCCATTCTAATATTTTTTCCAGGCATTGCCTTTTGGGGAGGGTATCATGTTCAGAAATAGAGCTCTGGTTGGGTTGATTTTTATTCTAGGCACAAGCCTCTTCAGTTGGAGCTGCACTCACACTCCAACAAGTTCGAATGGCAAGTCTGAAACCGCTCGCCTAACTCCAATGCTCAACATCAAGGAGGCCGCTCAACGGGCCAAGATCATCACGCAGGTCGACTAC
Organism: Bdellovibrionales bacterium; assembly: GCA_026648125.1. GTDB lineage: Bacteria > Bdellovibrionota > Bdellovibrionia > Bdellovibrionales > UBA1609 > JAIBAM01. The sequence goes on from JAPKGD010000022.1 coordinate 639, forward strand.
GATCTTGAGTTTGATTTTACCCAAGAAGGAAACAGCTACAATGGTCAAGTCGCTATTCAATTCATGGCCCTCGCCAGTGGACGTGACCTCCGAGTAGATTTTGCAGGAGAAAATATCTCCCACGCGAGCCTCAATGGAAAACCCTTCGAAGCAAAGCCCAACGGCGTTTTTTTGGTCATCCCAGGAAAGCTCATCGAACGGGGAGCTCAGCGCCTTGTTCTACACTTTTCACAAGAATACAGCCGACAGGGGCGAGGACTGTCACGATTCGTAGACCCCCTGGATAAACGAACTTATATTTTTACCGACTTCGAGCCCTACGGTGCCAATATGGCCTTTCCTTGTTTTGACCAGCCCGACCTCAAAGCCACGTACTCGGTCAGAGCAAAAGTCCCCAAAGACTGGGAGGTCATTACCTCTGTTAGAGAAAGTGAAATCACAAATACCGACGATGGCCTTCGTCTTTGGACCTTTCCCCGCTCGGCTCGATTTAGCACCTATATTTTTTCAATTCACGCCGGCCCCTTTGCTAAGTGGGAAGATCGAAATTTCCGCATTCCGCTTCGCCTCTTCGCCCGCCGTTCGCTGGCGAAATATGTGAAGACGGAAGAATGGTTTCCCATCACCCGACATGGATTCAATTTCTTTGAAGACTATTTTCGTACTCCATATCCCTACAAAAAATATGATCAGCTCGTCGTACCTGAATTCAATTCCGGCGCCATGGAAAATGTGGCGGCCGTTACCTTTAATGAACGTCTGATCGCCCGTGGTCAAAAAACTCGAGCCCAAATTCGAGGCCTGTCCAAAGTGATTCTGCACGAACTGGCACACATGTGGTTTGGAAATCTCGTCACCATGCGCTGGTGGGGTGACCTTTGGCTGAACGAGAGTTTTGCTACCTATATGGCTTCCGTTGCTTTGTCTCATTCAAAGGAATTTCCAGAATCTTGGCATCAGTTCTTTGGTGGAAAATTTGGCGCCTATTGGGAAGACCATCTTGCCACAACCCACCCCGTGGTCGCCAACGTTCAAGACACAAACGTAGCGTTTACTACATTTGATAGCATTACTTACGGAAAGGGCGCCTCTGTTCTCAAGCAGTTCGTTTTTACCATCGGCGAGGAAGCCTTTAGAAATGGTCTCGAGAAGTATTTTGCTCGATATGCAGAAAAGAATACGGATTATAAGGATTTCTTCTCTGTCATGAGCGAGGCCTCGCAAAAGGATTTAAGCGATTGGCACAAAGTATGGTTTGAAACCGCAGGGCTCAACACCATTAAGGCCCAGTTCGAATGTCGAGATGGACAGATCTCTCAGATGGCGATACTGCAAGGATCCGTCAGCGGCGCACCCATTTTAAGGCCCCACGCCACAAATATAGCCTTTCTTAAAAGGTCGGGAACTGAGGTTTTGGTCTCAGAGGTCCTTCGTGTCGATGTTAACGCGGCCACAAACTACGTCTCTCAGGCGGTGGGAAAGCCCTGTCCAGACGTGGTCTTTCCCAACTATCAAGATTATGGGTATTTTAAGACTCTTCTTGATGATCGTTCGCTCAATAACCTCAAGTTCTCGATCAACGAGGTAAAAGACGACCTTTTGCGCCACCAACTTTGGTTTGCGATGTGGGACAAAGTCAGAGATGGCGAATTTAGTTACGTCGCATTCGCTGATCTATTAGCAACAGATGCGATTGCAAAAGAGAAAAACGACATGATTTCTCGGTATCTGGTGAATCTATCCGCTCAAATTCTAAGCTACTTTGATCTTAGTCCCAAATTAAAGGCCAGCGAGGGCAAAGAGTTTTCAGCACGTATCGATGATTTGGTACTTAACCGACTCTTTTCAGCGCCCCCTGGCGGGCCCGAACAGTTGGTTTGGCTGGATTCGCTCTCCAGTGTGATCTCTTCCCCCAATGGACTGAACCGAGTTAAACGGTTGTTGAAAGGACAGGACTCCCTTCGCGGACTCTCACTCGATCAGGACCGGCGCTGGGACCTCGTCACACTCCTCGCTCGAAGTGGCGATACTGATGCAAAAGGTCTGATCGAAAGCGAAGGCAAGAAAGACCCATCCAGTCAGGGGGTTGAAAAGAAATTGGGGGCAACAGCTGCGCTCCCCAACTGGGAAGAAAAGATGAAGCTTGTGGAGGAGTATAAGAAAGAGAAGTGGACTTATAGTTACGCGCAGCTGCGCTCGGCCATATCGAATATTTTTCCGCGCCAACAGCTTGAGTTAAGGCAAAAATACCAAGATCAATATTTTTCAGATCTCACTATTGTAAATCAAACCAAAGAGAATTTTGCGACGGGACTATTCACAGTATTGAGTCCATCCGCATGTTTCCCAGAAGTTTCGCTAAGAATCGATCAGTTTGTGACTCAAACTTCAAACCTGAAGCCTGTCATTTCCAAAGCGCTAAAGAATCAAGCAGAAGAAGGGCGACGCTGCCAGAAAATTATAGCACGTGCGGAAACCGGGGGCCGCTTTTCACCAGCAGCCCCTTAGGTTCAAATTCAACTTCTATTTAGTTTCCGTCTCAGCGGTTAGCCAAAGCGAACAGGGATCTCCTAACCGCACAAACTCTGGGAGACGTCCTATTTCCCGACGAACGGCCCGAGCCACTTCTAAGAGCTCAGGCCGACTTTTCCAGGACTCAACCTTTTCCAATTCATTGAAGCGAGCCAAAACCTCGTCTCGCTTCCAAAGCGTCGCAAGAATTTGATCCTCTTTCACAAGCGTCTTTGGCAGCGGTACCTTTACCAGCTTCCAGTCTTGAGGTTTCATTGACTTCCCAAGTTCAAGCATTTGATCCACGCTCTTTGTGAGGTCCGAGATATAGGCTGCGCCGTGCTTAAAGAGATCCTCTTCCGCCTGAACAAACTCTGGCGACGTGGCATATCCAGACAAGAAGCTCTTAAGAGGCTCCATCTCTTTGTCTCGATCTTCATTTTTGTTTCTCTTCGCAACCCGCTCAGCCATTAACTCGCGAATTTCCGATTCAGACTTTTTATCCGCAAGTGCCACAGCAACAGCGAGCGTGTCGTCCACGTAAACAGAAAAAGCTCCGCGCCCATCCCCTTGGCCCCGCACATCACTGATCTCAATCGGTCGAGACACATTTGGCACCACGCCCATGTTTTCTATTGGCAAACCATCCGAGCGTTCGCAATAGGCCATGGTACAGCGAAATCCCATTTCCGAACCTGGCATGGAGTCAATTGATCGGTAAACCGGGCCACCAAGTCCCTTTGAAGTATCTCCCTGCACAATTCCCCGTTTGTTGGCTTGAAGAATGGCTGGAACAAAGTCACCGCCGCTGGCCGAGCGACTGTCATTAAGAATAAGAATGGGCTTTGTGAACTTGGCCCCATCATCCGGAACAATGACTCCCGCTCCACTTCTTGTCGTTACATTCGCAAAAGAAGGCTCAAGTCCAGTCCAACGCTCCCCGGACTCAAACTTTTTAACCCACGCCTCATACTCCAACTGCTGCACCCGATCTTCCGCGTAATTCAAGCGACGTCCAGTTCCATACTCTTTGGGCTCTCCTGGTTGTCCGTGTATGTACAGCAGTGTTTCTGTGAGACGGGTATTCGCTCGGATGGAGTGAAGAGACTGCTCACCAGCAAGCATTGAGAGCAAACGAGTACCGTAATAGACGGAGCCGCCGGTATTACTCAGCACATCTAATACCAGAACATCAGCCATATTTTCTAATCTCGATAAAGCCTCACCAATCCAACGAATCTCATTAAAAATATCACCGGAATAGCTAGGTACCCTTAATACGCCAATGTTCTTTCCTTCATGGCGAATCAAATAGGCCTGAAGTCGCTGAACCGGGGTCGTCTTTTTCGGAGTTGGCTCACCAGATGCTGTAGATTCAATACCTCCGGCGACCTCTGACAATTCGCCTTGAGGACGAGTCTCTTCCGCCTGCGCGCCAGCCTTCGCCGCTCGCTCAGAAAGTTCAACATTTAAAAGTTTACCGATGTCGAGGATCGAGCCCGGTTGAAGACTGCCCAACTTCACTTTTTCCATCAAACCCCGACGAAAATAGGAGCTTACCGTTCCTGCAACGCCAAAAGGTACAGGCACTTCTTCGCTCCACGCTTTTGTACGACTAAGTTCAAAATGCTTTGAATATCTCGCTCTCGTTTCCATGTACTGCCGAAAGCCAATCCAATTCAAATGGGCCTTGTAGGTGTCAGATCCATGCTTTAACTCGAGTGTGACTTCCTCACCTTCCGTAACCGGTCTTTGCATTGAATTGTGCCGAAAGAGAAGCTTCTCCATGGCATCCATCAAACGCGTCTCATAAGTCGCATACTGTGAGTAAAGAATTTCTTTTTTTGCCAGCTCAGCAACAGCAACGCCATTGATTGTGAGAATTTCGTCGCCGATATGAATGTCTCGACTGGCGCTTCTCGAAACCAACAGATCTGGATTCTTTCCTGTGACGTAGAGGTGACCATCAATCATTGCCGTCACTAACCCCAAGGTCCAACCGTCATGGGAGAGTCTGTAAAGCGAAACGTGTCCATCTCTGAGCTCGGCAATCATTCCGATCATCAATTGACGAAACTCAGACGGTGGAAGAATTTCCCTTTTTACGGAGGGCTCTAATCCTGCATCTTCTTCCAGAGTTTTTGCTTCCGTAATGAGCCGAGAATACTTGGTCCTCAGCCCGTCAATAGTGACTCCAAACATCTGCCGCTTAAATTCCGCCATTCCATAATGAACTTCCAGTTCAGCAAGAACTGCTTCCATGGCGGCCAGCTGCCGTGCCTTTGTCTCAAGCGCAAACGCGGAATGAACTGTGATAAACAATGAAACCAATAATACAGAACAGAGCCGTACGGCTCCCACAATCCTACCCACCTTATGTCCCTCCTAAAAAACCTAAGGGAGGAGATAGCGATGGGCTGGCAACGCGTCAACTAACCAGGATCTATAATCTTTTCACGACCTGTGGATGGCCTGCTGGCGCAGCAAGTTGAGCGCAGAACCAGCTTTAAACCACTTAATTTGCTCGGCATTATAAGAGTGATTTAATGCGACCGTTTCTTCTTTACCATCACCATGTCGAATTACCATGGTCAGGGGTTTGCCAGGCGCAAAATCGCTCAGACCGCGGATCGAAACTCGATCTGTCTCAAAGATCTTTGCATAGTCTGCCGGGTTGGCAAAGGTCAGCGCCAACATCCCCTGTTTCTTTAAGTTGGTTTCATGAATTCGAGCAAAGCTCTTCACAATGACAGCAAGCCCACCAAGCATTCGAGGTGACATCGCCGCATGTTCACGCGATGAGCCTTCACCGTAATTCTCATCACCCACAATCACCCATGGTTGATTTTTTGCTTTGTAGCTTCTCGCTACTTTTGCAAACTCTTGATCCTTTTCTCCGGTCAAAACGTTTGTTCCTTTTCCAGGAGTCCCCGTGAATGCGTTGGTTGCACCGAGAAGCATATTGTTAGAAATGTTATCAAGATGTCCTCGATACTTTAACCATGGTCCTGCGGGAGAAATATGATCCGTCGTGCACTTGCCTTGAGCTTTGCACAAGACAACCATTTCCTCGAGATCCTTTCCGGACCAAGCCGCAAAAGGTGCGAGTAATTGCAAACGCTCTGAATTGGGCGCCACTTTGACTTCTACATTTTTTCCTTGTGGAGCCTGATATCCTTCAGTGTCGGCCTTAAAACCTTGGGCCGGCAGCTCAGGAGCTTCCGGCGCTTTAAGTTTTATTTTTTTGCCATTGGCCTCAAGTTCATCGCGACTCGGATCAAAATCGAGCCGTCCCGCCAAACCCAACGCCATGACGATTTCCGGTGAAGCAATAAAGGAGAGCGTCTCGGGATTTGAATCGTTACGCCCTCGGAAATTGCGATTAAATGAATTTACAATGGTGTTCACAGTACCTTTTGGAAGATCTCGCTTCCACTGACCGATGCAGGGTCCGCAAGCGTTTGCCAATACGGTGGCACCCACTTTGTTGAAAACTTCCATTTGGCCATCGCGCTCTATGGTGAGTTTAATTTGCGCAGATCCGGGGCTCACCAGAAAGTCCTGAGGCATTTTTAAACCCAAAGCGATGGCCTGCTTCGCCACATCAGCCGCCCGCCCAATGTCTTCATAAGAACTGTTTGTGCACGATCCAATGAGAGCCGCCGACAATTTGGTTGGCCAATTATTTTCTGCTGCGGCCTTCTTAACTTCACTCAGTGGTCGAGCCGCATCGGGAGAATGGGGGCCAACCAGGTGAGGCTCAAGATGCGAAAGATCGATTTCAATAACTTCATCATAAAACTTATTCGGATTTGCCAACACTTCCGAATCCGCCGTCAGCAGTTCTTTGTTTTTATCAGCGAGGTCAGCAAGCCCTCCTCGATTCGTCGTTTTAAGGTATGTCGCCATTCTCGAATCATAGGGAAACAACGAAGTTGTTGCGCCCAACTCAGCACCCATATTGGTGATGGTTGCTTTTCCGGTACAGCTAATCGATTCGCAACCTTCGCCAAAATATTCGATGATCTTGTTGGTTCCGCCTTTGACGGTGAGAATACCGAGCAGCTTCAAAATGACATCTTTCGCAGAAGTCCAACCCTTCATTTTTCCTTTGAGGTGAACTCCAATAATTTTCGGGTTGAGCACTTCCCAAGGGAGCCCTGACATCACGTCAGAGGCGTCCGCACCACCGACTCCGATGGCGACCATTCCCAATCCGCCCGCGTTGGGTGTGTGGGAGTCTGTACCGATCATCAGTCCGCCAGGAAACGCGTAGTTCTCTAAAATGACTTGGTGAATGATTCCCGCTCCTGGCTTCCAAAAGCCCAAATTGTAGCGGCTCGACGCCGTCGATAGAAAATCAAAGACCTCTTGGTTTTCTTTCATGGCATGGGCCATGTCCTTGCTCATACCTTCGTAGGCCAAAATCAAGTGATCACAATGAACCGTACTTGGAACCGCAGCCTCGTCTTTTCCAGCCAGCATAAACTGAAGAATCGCCATCTGAGCCGTAGCATCTTGCATGGCCACACGATCAGGCCGGAGCATCAAAAAAGATTTACCACGGACCATTTCTTGCGAGTTCGCATCGTCGAGATGCCCATAAACCACTTTTTCCGCCAAAGTCATCGGTCGCCCCAGCCGCTTGCGCACGATCTCGAGGTTAGAGCGGCAACGAGCATAGACTTTTTCAACCATTTCAGGGGTGGTTTCAATTTTGGCCATAAAGGGAACTCTCCTTACTAGCGAATTTAAGATTGCTGGGCGCCGCTAGACTAAAGCCCATATGCGTCTGCGACAATCCCTTCTGGAGCGCATCATTGACCGTCTTAGACGAGGATGAGACGATTTCGAGGTACGATTTAATAAACCTTGAGGAGGACTCCATGAAACTACGACTTGGACTCGCAGCTGCGGCCTGCTTGGCTGCATTTTCGCTCGCTCAGCCGGCCAGCGCAGGATTGTATCTCGAACCCTATCTCGGCTACGGAATGGGTGACTCTAAGCAAGGCACATCAAAAGATGACGTCAAGGGCATGGTTTACGGCGGTCGCATTGGTTACTCGGTTTTGGGGCTGGCTGTTGGCGTAGATTATATGACTGGAAAGTTAGACATCGACTCAAATCCATCCGCGGAGGCAACCCCAAAGGATCTCGGTATTTTTGTCAGCTATAGTTTCCCAATCATGGTTCGGGCTTACGGCGTCTATGTTCCCACGGCTAAAGCGGACATGACTTCATCAGGTGGTAATGGAGAATTTGAAGGAAGCGGAATGCGACTGGGCGTTGGCTTTACCATGCTTCCATTCGTTGTAGTGAACCTCGAATACACCTCATATGAGTATACAAAATTCGATGGGAATACTCTCACCAACAAAAACAAGCTGTCGATGTACGGCCTCAACCTCAGCGTTCCCTTCGACTTCTAAGAAGGTACCTGGTGGGTTTTGCGGGGCACGGCGCAGCATAGTGCGTGCAACGATTATCTGAAAAAGGCTCGGAGATTCCGGGCCTTTTTTATTTGGCACTTGGCCGCCATGTCTGGTGGTCTAGATGACAACACCGATAGGAATAAACACTCATTTACGGCTGTACGCTCAGCTTCAACGCGGAGCGGGCCAAAAACAACCAGGTGCCTTTTAGACGTAGGAGCCGGATTTGATTTTCTCGACGATGACCTTTTCAAGGATCAACGGATTCTTGGGATCAACGGAAAATACGGCCTGCTGTTCGCAACGCTTCTTTTCTTTCACAAGCCAACGCAAAATATCCGCAAGACGCTTGTTTCGCTTGTCCTGGAAAAACGGGTCGTTTTCCAAGGTGTCTTTGGCTTTTTTGAGCGACCGAGCTTCTACCGGATCTTTTTCATTCACCGAATAGCAGTGCAGATCATACTTTTTTACGTCCTCGGGAAGTACCCCTAAAAACCTAACATCGGGGGCACTAAAGTCAGAATTTCGAATCAGACTTGCCGCCGAACCCGCCTTCAATGTGCGGTAAATATTCTGCAAAGTGTACGCATCCAAATCGCCATAAAAGTACATCGGAACAGCGAGCTGTTCTTCAATTGTCTTACACCATCCACGAACGGCATTTGAAGGAACACCCTGAGCACCTATAATAATGCAATTGTGTCGCGTATGCATACCGTTTGCGACTAAGGTGTTTGCCGTGCCTTCCGACTCAATCACCAGACAAAAATCAATTTTCTTCTTCGCTTTGAGCTTAAAGGATTGCGGGCGATTTTTTGGCTGAAACGGCGTAGTACCCAACGAGCTTAAGTCGACATTGGCCACAGAACCATCTGGAAGATTTTCTGTTACAACCAATTGCTTGGAGTAAGTCTGGCCACCCCGATCGTTGGCAAAGCAATTCATTTCCTCTCGATAGACTTCGAGCATGTCGCCAATAAAATCGATAATCGCATCACTCTCAGGCTGATCATCAAAATCGAGGGGCTTGAGATGACCGGTCGACTTCACCAAACCTTTGGCGATGTAATAAAGTTCACGCTTTGTATTTACCGCCCCCACTTTCAAATTATTAAGCAAGATTTCCAACATAAAAATGGTGCGGGCCATCTTCTGAACAGAGGAAACATTAAGTTCCGTTCGAACCTTTTTTCCGGCCGGAGTCAGATAACCCACCTTTGGGTTGTACTCCGAGTTGTCCAGCGAGCATTTCACAGCTTCCAGCACGGGTCGCTTAGCTTTCTCGAGGTCCAGCAACATCGTGTTGCAAAGATCCTTGGCAACTTTTGGAATATCTTTAGTGAGTTCTCGAATTCGAATCACGCGCTGCTTGGCCATGAGTTCTCCTCTTTACGCCTTCTTTTTTGTGGTCGCGGACTTAACGGTAGATTTTTTTGTGGTCTTTTTCGTCGTCGATTTTTTGGTGGTTTCACGTGCGGAGACTTCAGCGTCTTCTCCGTCCACCTCTTCAGCTGACTCAACGTCTGCAGAAGTTCCAAAAACATCCTCGCCAAGACGCTTTCGCTCGCGCTCTTTGAGAGCTTGGAGTTTCGATTCCGCCTCAGAAGCCGCTTTTTCCAAATCCGAAGCATCGCGACCCAAGAGCTTCTTCAGCCCCTCTTCGGCCTTTGCTTCTCTTGTCTTCGGCGCGCCAACAATCCGCGCCAAGCCTTCAACGAGAATAGGGCCAAATTTCTCGATGTGCTGAATTTTTCGCTCAAGATCAGCCGCCTTGTGCTCCGCTCGAATATGCCGAGAAAGCTTTTGTCCGGCTTGCATAAGCGCACGGCGAATTTCTTCAATCAGATCATCGCCGCCGTCGATGGTTTCCTTCGAGGCATTCTTGAACTTAATGAATGGTGAGGTCACGCTGACCGCAAATACATAAGGTCCCAGCGGCAAAGAGTCTTTTGGTTGCAGAATCCCGTAGGTTCTCCAATTGACCGACTCCACGGCTTTGTCCAATGGGACGAGCAGTTGCCTCGGCCGTACAACCGGTTGAACCTGATCCAGGGGACGAAAGGCGTTTCGGGAGGGTTTCCCAGTCGGCTGGTCTTGGAGGGCCCGGCCGGTTCGGATGAGGCGGGCGCCCACCTTCTGACGAAATCGGCGGATTCGTGGACGCAAGGCGCCGACCTCAACCCGTTTTTCGAGAGGTACGACCACCCGCTTTGGAAGAAGGTCGCTGCGTTGCCTTCCAATCAGGGCGGGCACGGAGGGATGGACTTCGTGATGCTCTGGCGCATCATCTATTGTCTCCGCAACGGGCTGCCCGTCGATCAGGACGTCTACGACGCCGCGGCTTGGACCTGCATCTCACCTCTCTCAGAGAAATCGGTGGCGAACCGGGGTCAAAGCATCGACATCCCCGACTTCACACGGGGGCAATGGGCCTCAGCGAAGCCGGTGGACTTGGGCACGTAACCCCACTCAGTCCCCATCCTGCTTGCTGGCGGGACGAGTACGAAGCGCCGCCCAAGTGCGGAGTTCTTCGATGTCCTCTCGCATCATCACGCTAAGGGGCACGATCGACTTCGCCTCGGTCACCAGGTCGGCCATGGTAAGTTCGCGGTCGTCCGCAAACGCCAGGTGCAACGCGCCCACCACGACCTGCTCGATCTCCGCGCCGCTGTAACCGCGCGTGTGCTCGGCGAGCTTCGGCAAATCGAACAGCGCGGGGTCCCGTTTGCGCTTCTTCAGATGGATTTGGAAAATTTGCCTTCTTTCCTCGGCGTCGGGAAGGTCCACAAAGA
>JAPKGD010000220.1 GCA_026648125.1 Bdellovibrionales bacterium
AGTCTTCGTCCAGCCAAAGGCTCGACCAAGCGACGTAAGTTGATCGGAAGAGGTCGTGGATCTGGAAAAGGTCAAACTTCAGGTAAAGGTGGCAAGGGCCAAAAAGCCCGCAAAGGTGCGCCAATTCGACGAGGTTTTGAGGGCGGTCAGACTCCTTTGTCGCGTCGCATGCCAAAGTTTGGATTTTCAAATCGTCGATTTCGAACAGAGTATGACATTGTCAATCTGCCGCAAATTGCTGAAATGAAGGGTGAAGTAAACCCAGAGTCACTTGCCAAAGCGGGTTTGGTTGGCAAGAATGTCCGGGTTAAAGTTTTGGGCGCAGGTCCACTGAAAAGTGCGATGACTGTGCGAGCTCATCGCTTTAGTCAGCAATCAAAGGCGGCCATTGAGGCTGCTGGTGGAAAGGCAGAGGTCATCTAGTTGTGGCAAGTCCAGGACAGTTTGCGTTCCCTGAGGAGCTTCGTAAGCGGATCATTTTCACACTGCTCATCTTAGTCGTTTACCGGGTCGGAGTTCACGTACCAGTACCAGGTATCGATGGGGCGCAGGTTGTTCAGTTCTTTCAACAACAAAGTGCTGGCATATTCGGATTGTTTAACACATTTACCGGTGGCGCTCTGGAGCGTTTTTCGGTTTTTGCATTAGGAATTATGCCATACATTTCCGCGTCGATTATCTTCCAGCTGCTTCAGGCGGCTGTTCCGGCGTTGGAGGCTCTTAAGAAGGAAGGCGAGCACGGCAGAAAGAAGATCAATCAATACACGCGTTATGCAACAGTGGCTTTGGCGGTTGTCCAAGGTTATGCATTAGCGAATTGGCTTTCGAGTGAAAATTTTGATGGTCGCCCTCTTGTGAATATGCCGTCCTTCGGACCATTTATGTCGTTTCACCTCGTGACTATTGTGACTCTGACAGCAGGGACCTGCTTTATCATGTGGCTGGGTGAACAGATTAATGAACGTGGCATTGGCAATGGATCAAGCATGATCATTTTCTCGGGAATCGCGGCTTCGATTCCTGGTGGAGCGATTCGACTTCTTCGTCTTGTCAGCAGCAATGAAATGAATGGGATGATTGCGTTGCTTGTTGTGGCCTTTATGGTCATCGTTATTGCGGGCATCGTATTTATTGAGGCTGGGCAGCGACGTATTCCGATCCATTATTCGCAGCGCGCGCCGACTCAGACGGGCATGGGTCAACAGTTAACAAGCCACTTGCCTCTTAAGTTGAATTTTTCAAATGTGATTCCTCCGATTTTTGCTTCGAGCTTGTTGATGTTTCCAGCGACTATGGCTCAGTTTGTTAACACGCCTTGGATGGAGAGCCTCAAGCAGGCGATGAACATGTCCTCTCCCATCTATTTAAGTCTCGAAGTAGTGTTGATTGTGTTCTTCTCGTTTTTCTACACAGAGATCGTTTTTAACCCTGATGAAGTTGCGGACAACCTAAAGAAGTATGGTGGGTTTGTTCCGGGTATCCGTGCAGGAAGATCTACATCGGAATATATCAAGCGAGTTTTGGACCGACTGACTGTGGGCGGGGCAATTTACCTCTGCGTGATTGTGGTATTGCCAACGCTTCTGATATCGAAATTGAATTTGCCGTTTTACTTTGGTGGCACCAGCCTTCTCATTCTTGTTGGTGTTGCCATGGATACAAGCCAACAGATCTCGTCACATATGCTGACAGCTCGCTATGAGGGCCTCATGAAAGGCGTTAAGATCCGAGGCCGGAGGGTTCAGTATTGAACATTCTTTTGTTCGGCCCTCCTGGGGCAGGCAAGGGAACTCAGTCCGCTCTTCTCATTAAAAAGAAGGCTATGCGGCAGATTAGCACGGGCGATCTTTTTCGTGCGGCAATTAAGGGTGGAACCCCCCTTGGACTTGAGGCTAAGAGCTACATCAATGAAGGCAAGCTTGTTCCCGATTCTGTTACGATCGGAATGGTTCGAGAGGAGCTCTCTAAGCATCGCGGGCCGTTCATTTTGGATGGATTCCCGCGAAATGTTGCTCAAGCAGAGGCACTTGAAGTCCTTCTTAATGAACTGAAAATTTCAGTGGATCGAGCGATCTTTTTGGAAGTGCCAAATGCCTATCTGTTGGGGCGACTCACAGGCAGAAGGGTATGCAAGACTTGTGGTGCTACCTATCATATTGAGGCTAAGCCGCCTAAAGCCAAGGGCGTTTGCGACGTTTGTGGTGGCCCGGTGATTCAGAGGGATGATGACAAAGAAGAAGTCATCAAGACTCGACTTGAAGCCTATGAAGAAAGTACAAAGCCGCTGAAGGATTACTACCAGGTCAAGGGACAGCTCGTAACGGTCGATGGAACTGGTTCCACCGAAGACGTTTTTGGACGGATTGATCGAGTCTTAAGGTCCTGAATTAGTCAAATAGTTTTGTCTAAATACTTCTTTACTTGGTTTTTTCACGGTGCTAGTTTCTGCACTCGCGTTTTTTGCGCGGGTGGAATTATTTCGCCCCTTGATCCTTAAACATCAAGTGGTTTCAGGTACTTAGGGGCGTGACGATAGAGTTGAGGTGAGCCATGAAGGTACGACCTTCAGTTAAGCGAATCTGCAAGAAATGTAAGGTAATTAAGCGACGCGGAGTAATCCGAGTTATTTGTGAAAATCCTAAGCACAAGCAAAGGCAGGGTTAAGTAATGGCACGTATTGCGGGAGTCGATTTGCCCAGAAATAAGCGCGTAGAAATCGCGCTTCAGTATATCTACGGAATTGGTAAGACTCGGGCGAAGCAAATCGTTACAGAAGCGGGTTTTGAACCCAGTCTCCGAACTGACAACTTGACTGATGATCATGTCGCGAAAATTCGTGCAATTCTCGAGAAGAATTTTAAGATCGAAGGTGATCTCCGACGTGAAGTGGGAATGGCGATCAAGCGCCTGATGGATCTAAGCTGCTATCGCGGCCTTCGCCACAAAAAAGGTTTACCTGTTCGCGGGCAAAGCACTCGACACAATGCTCGTACGCGTAAGGGTCCACGTAAGACAATCGCTAACAAGAAAAAGGCAGTCTAAGGGGTGAATGATAATGGCTGAGCAGAATAAAGAAGCCTCCGGTTCAGAAAAGAAGACGAAGAAGAAAACGAAGCGCTCGGTTCCAAGTGGGAAGTGCTTCATCCAATCAGGTTTTGGAAACACGATTGTGACGATGACAGATATGGCCGGCAATACAGTTTGCTGGAGTTCGGCAGGAATGTTGGGCTTTAAGGGTAGCAGAAAAGGAACTCCGTTTGCTGCTCAGGTTGCTGCGGAAGACGCAACTCGCAAGGCCGTTGAATCGGGAATGAAGCAAGTTGAAGTTTTTCTAAATGGTCCGGGAGCAGGTCGCGAGCCGGCTGTTCGTGCCATAGCGGCTGGTGGACTTCGAGTGACTCAGCTTAAGGATACTACACCTGTTCCACATAACGGGTGCCGTCCTCCTAAGCGACGTCGCATTTAATGGCATTGACCTTTGGGCGTTTTAAATAGGTACTTAGACTTTTAATTTTCTGGGAGATTGCGGAATGGGACAAGAGCTAACGATGCAACCACACTACTTCAAGTTTTGGCGTGAGTTGATTCGTCCAAAAGGTTTTGAAGTTGAACGAGAGACGCTGACTGATGAATACGGTCGGTTTATGATTCGCCCGCTTGAGAGAGGGTATGGCGTTACACTCGGCAACTCATTACGCCGAGTTCTTCTTAGCTCGATGATGGGCTCAGCCGTTTCAGCAGTTAAATTCGAAGGCGTTTTGCATGAGTTCAGCACCATCCCGGATGTTCTCGAGGATGTGACTGACATCATTTTAAATCTAAAGCAGATTCGCTTTAAGCAATACACTCCGGATCTTCGCAATCTCAAGATTAGCAAACAGGGGCCAGGAGTTGTGACTGCTGCCGACATCGAGATGGTAGACGGCGTTGAAGTTTTGAATCCTGAGCAGCACATCGCTACTCTCGGAAAAGATGGTAAGTTTGAAGCGGAAGTTCAGGTTTCTTATGGTCGCGGTTTTGTAGAAGCTGAAGGCCGAACGAAGGAACTTCCTGTTGGGTGGGTTGCGGTAGACGCGCTCTATAGCCCAATTCGAAGAGTGAACTATACAGTCTCCAATGCTCGAGTTGGTCAGCGCACCGATTATGATGCTCTGACATTTGAAGTATGGACAGACGGAAGTCTTCGTCCGGAAGAAGCAGTTGCTTTGGGATCTAAGATCCTTAAAGAGCAATTGCAGATCTTTTTGACTTTTGATGAGTCCATGGAGCCCACGGTTGAGGAAGAAGAACGACGCTCTCCCCAGCTTAACGACAATCTTTTCCGCTCAGTAGATGACCTTGAGCTTTCTGTACGCAGTGCAAACTGCTTAAAGAATGCGAACATTCGCTTCATCGGCGAGCTCGTTTCGAAGTCAGAAGCTGAGATGCTGAAGACTAAGAATTTTGGTCGCAAGTCATTAAATGAAATTAAAGAAATTCTTTCCTCAATGGGATTGACCTTGGGAATGAAAATCGACGGATGG
>JAPKGD010000221.1 GCA_026648125.1 Bdellovibrionales bacterium
CGAGTGATTCAACTGCCGTGGTTTAAGGAATTCACCAGCACGGGGCTTGTGAATCGAGAGAGCCAAATTCCGGTGGGCGGTGAAGTTCAAATCGATGCGGATGAGCGCTCACAAGAGACGGCCAAGGCCGTATGGGTTCCCAATCGAAATGGCATTTTTTTAAATATTGCTGCGGCCTTTGCTGAAGGCCTTGGCGCACGCATTGTACTGGCGGGATTTAATCTCGAAGAGGCCCAAACCTTTCCAGATAATTCTCAAGAGTACTTGGATGCGGCCACAGACGCCTTAAAATTCTCGACGGCGAATCAGGTAAAGGTTCAAAGCTATTGCGCCAGTCTCACCAAGACAGAGATCGTAAAGCGAGCGCAGGAATTGCGTCTTCCTTTCACCAGTATTTGGCCTTGTTATTTTTCGGGAGAAGAATGGTGTGGTCAGTGCGAGTCTTGCCAGCGCTTTGCTCGAGCCGTGAGAGAGGCGAACTTTGTCGGATTGGATTTTGACCTGAGCTCGCCCATATGAAAACTCTGTGGATTGATAGTCAGTTTGAATACGATGGCTCACAGCTACGATCACTCTTTGCCTACTTAGAATATGGGATACTCGGTGACTCAATGGTCGCTTGGGTCGGGCCTTGCCAAATCCCATTCGATAAAATGGTCGATGGTGAAGACAAGCGCTTGGGCGCCGAAATTCGTGGGGCTCAGATGGTCCATTTTATTGGTGAATTTCATAATGCCTCGTTGTTGGCAGGCGTAGCCTTGCAGCGGCTGATGGCGAGCATGGTAAAGGATGTGATGTTGGACCTTTCATCCGATAAGGCATTGGCTCTCCGCTTGCGACGAGATGGCGATGATCTTTATGTTGGTGAGAATAAACTGAGCATTAGCATTGCGACCGCCTCGCCAACGTCCACGCTCCTTCATTTTGCTGTGAATGCAGTTAATCGAGGAACTCCGGTGCCGACGATTTCGCTTGAGGAATTTGCCATCGACGCGAAGGTGTTTTCACAAGAAGTGCTTAGCCGATTTCAAAAAGAATACGAGTCCGTGGTGAATGCGACCCAGAAAGTTCACTGGGTTCGCTAAGTTTAAACGGAGAGAACTTCTTTAAGGTCAGGAATTGAAGCCTTCAGTCGAGTCTCAATCCCTTCTTTCAAAGTATATGTAGAGCTGGGGCAACCCGAGCAGGAGCCGCGCATTTCAAGGAGTAAGCGTCCATCCTGGTAGCTGTGGAATGAAATATCTCCGCCATCCATCGCTACGGCGGGGCGAATCTCTTGATTCAAAATGCGTTTAATCTCTTTAACTACTGCGGAGTCATTTTCATCTTCCACATTTTGGTCGGATTGCTTTGGGCCGGTGCTTTCGGAGGGAGGGAGAAGAACAGCTTGGTCGCTGGTAATGTGCTCTTCAATAAGGTTAGCCAAAGGTTCTGCAAGGACTGACCACTCAACCCATTCTTGTTTAGTAACGGTCACAAACTGGGGGCCGACCATGACTTGCGCGGCCCAAGGAAAGCCAAAGAGCTTTCTGGCTAAGGGCGAGCGGAGCGCCTCTTCTGAATTGGCGAACTGCACCACTTCGTTTGCAATCACTCGGTCCGTCACCACAAACTTCATTGCTTGTGGATTTGGCGTCGCTTCAAATAGCACCACTTGAGACATGGATTCCCCTTTAAACTTAAGTACGCCATTTTATAGCGGAATTAATCTATTCCTGCAACCGGGTTCGCCGATGAAGAAGGGCCAAGGCGGCCGAAACCAATACAAATCCAATGGTTAGAACTTCAATGGTGTGGGCAAAACCCAAGCGGTCGGCAAGGTTACCCACGGGAAAACCCATCAGCGGACCAATGCTCACAAAGCAAAGCCCAACCACCGAGCTCACTCGGCCTCTAAATTCGTCGGCGAGTTCCAGTTGGAGAGAGACCGTCAATGAAGCAAAGGTGAGGTACATAAAGAAACCGCTAAACGCCATGGCAATGGCCGCTGCCAAGGCGGTGGGCAATTGGGGCACTAAAAGCATCATGATGCCTGCACCGGGAACGCCAATCCTTAAGGCACGTATGGGAACTTTGGGTTGAACGGCAGCAAAAGTCAGCGCGCCCATCATGGAACCAAGTGCGGGGAGCGTGAATAGGAAGCCGAATTGCTGGGCATCGAGATTGAACTTCACTTTCATGTAGGTGCGAAACACCACGACTAAGAGGGGAAAAACCAGCGAAATCGTCAAAAGGAGCTGAAGAACCTTAAAGCGTACGATGGGAGTTTTAATCATGTACATGATACCCTCCCAAAGGGACGACCATGCACTCATCATCTCCTTGGTTTTGGCCTTTGTTGCATGAAGCGAAACCGAAGCCAAAGTCGCAGCGACGACAAAGTAAGTGAGGCAATCAAATGCGAAAACAATGCTTGGACCTTTCCACGCCATTAATCCTCCCGCAATGGCCGGTCCAAGCATCCGTGAAAAGTGAAAATTAGTGGAGTTCAGTGCAAGCGCCTGCTGAAAATCTTGGCGGGGAACGAGGCGAACAATAAAGGCCTGGAAGGCCGGAGCGTCGAAGGCATTCACCACGCCCTCTAAAAAACCAAAAACTAAAAGGTGCCAGTAGGCGATGTGGCCAAACTCCGTCAAAAGGGCCAGCCCCAGAGTGATAAAGCCGAGGAGAGTCTTTGTAATGATCATCAGCCTTCGCACATCCACTCGATCAATCAATACGCCACCATGAAGCATCAAAAATAGGCCTGGAAGGGCGGAGGCCAGCATCAACCCACCGAGAGCCGTCGCCGAGCCGAACTGCGAAACGACGATCCAGGCGCGGGCGAGATCCGAGGCCCAACTGCCCGAGAGAGAAAGCGTCTGCGCTATGAAAAAGCGACGAAAGGCGACGTGTTTAAAGGGAGCAAGGCGGCTTCGCAAGAGTTCGATCATGAGCAGCTCATTATCGGTGACTTTGACTTGATTTAGAAGCCCATTCTGACTACGGTTTCATGCGCAAAAACCCGTCTATTTAGAGGAACTTATGACACCAAGAGTTAGAGAGATTTTGAGCTGGTACGGATCGGAAAATCCCGGAGTTTTAACCAACCTGGCTCGCATGATGAATCATGGACGCCTACGTGGTACCGGAAAAATGGTGATCTTGCCTGTCGATCAAGGTTTTGAACACGGGCCGGCAAGAAGCTTTGCCAAGAACCCGGACGGTTACGATCCTTCATACCATTTTAACTTAGCCATTGAATCGGGTTGCAACGCCTATGCGGCACCGCTTGGGTTTATTGAAGCTTGCGCTCGCGAATATGCCGGTGAAATTCCGCTTATTCTAAAAGTGAACAACTCCGAATCACTTTATAAAGTAAAGGGTGATCCAATCTCGGCGCTGACTTCTTCTGTGGACGATGCGCTTCGTTTAGGTTGTGCCGCGATCGGATTCACCATCTATCCAGGCTCTTCAGAAAGAAAAACTCAGTACGAAGAGATTGCTCATATTTCAAATGAAGCCAAAAAGGCCGGACTTCCCGTGGTGATCTGGTCCTATCCGCGAGGAGAGAATCTCTCGAAAGAAGGTGAGACCGCAATTGACGTCATCGCCTATGCTGCGCAAATCGCCGCACAGCTTGGTGCCAACATTATTAAAGTAAAGCCACCCACGGCTCACATCGAGCAACCTGAAGCGAAAAAAGTTTATGAGTCTCAAGGCATTCGAGTGAGTTCAATGAGTGATCGAGCCAAGCACGTGGTTGAATCGGCCTTTAATGGACGACGCATTGTCATCTTCTCAGGCGGAGAGGCCAAGGGAACTGAGGACCTCTTAAATGAAGTGCGCGAACTGGCCCGAGGTGGTGGTTTTGGCAGTATTATGGGGCGAAATGCATTTCAGCGCCCCAAGGCCGATGCCATTCAGCTTCTGCAGCAGGTGATGGATATTTTTGCAGGTAACGACAAGTAAGGAACTTCAATGAGTTTGGATGACAATCCTCTACGGGCCGAGAAAAGAAAAAAGCTACATGCGCTTAAGGAAAAAGGACTTGATCCTTTTCCGCACAATTTTAATCGCACCCATCAAACCAAAGACATTGTCGCCAAGCACAGTGGGTTGAGTGCGGGCGAGACGGTCGAGGGAGAAACTGTAACGCTCGCCGGACGTCTGATGACGACGCGAGTGATGGGCAAAGCGAGCTTTTTTAATTTTCAAGACCAAAGCGGCTCGCTTCAAGGTTACGTCCGTTTAGAGGAACTTTCAGAAGATGATAGGGCCTTTTTTGATCTCGTCGATATCGGCGACATTGTTGGCGTATCCGGATTTGTCTTTAAAACTAAAAAAGGTGAACTCAGCGTTCACTGCAAATCCTTTCGTATTTTGTGTAAGACCCTTGAGCCACTTCCAGAGAAGTATCACGGCATTGCGGATGTGGAATTAAAGTATCGTAGTCGTCACCTTGATTTGATTATGAATCAAGAGTCGAGGCAGGTGTTTGAAACTCGATCTTTAATTATTCGCG
>JAPKGD010000222.1 GCA_026648125.1 Bdellovibrionales bacterium
GACGGACAAGGCACTCGCCATTGATATGGTTGGAAAAATCGTCGACATGGGGATTGTGGCAACGGAAGCAGGAAGTTTTCAGCTCATCCCAGTTTATTATGGAAGTCCCTCCATTCCATCGGGAGCAATGGATATATTGGGACAAATGGGCAAAGCGGGCCATTGGCGAAACCCAGCAACTCCAACAAAGCCAGAGACTCCGCTTCTTGCGGCGAAGGTTTCTCAATTAAATTTTGATAAGCTTCTTTCTTACACGCTGACTCAGCAATATAGAATCTTGGAATTCAATTTGGTGAATCTCAATTCTCGCGCGGAAGGTGGCTTTCTCTTATCTGATTCGGATAGCGATGGGATACCAGATGCGCGAGATGTTGGGTTGACCAGCCCAGTTAGTCGACGTTCAAATTCTCAAGGAATACTTGATGGGATCTGTGAGCGAATGGGAGGCCCGTCTCTTTGTAAAGCCCCATCCGTTTGCGATATCTCTAAGACGAATAATTTTAAAATGAATTCTTGCGACGTCGGGGCTCTGGGGCTGACCAATATTCTTGATGAGGATAAAGACCGCATCCCTGATTTTATGGAATTTTTATTTGGCACCAACCCTTCGGTGAACGATGCCCTTGGAGATATGGATAATGATGGTTTGACCAATATTACTGAGATACATCAGGGGACTCGACCTGATGATCCCAAGGCGTTTCCGGCAGGTTACAAAACGCTCTGGCATAGAGTTCTTTATTCGAGTGATACGCCCGATTGTCCGGCGAATCAGGAGCTTTGGCAAATTCAGGTGGATCAGGTGCCTACTGTGCCGACATTAGCATTTTCGGATCCTTCTGATGCCGCTTGGGTTGGTTCGGATGTGTTTTCGCTTTCTCACGCCGCCGATGAAAACGTGCTTTTCGCTTACTATATTCAGCAAGCCGTTAACGGAGATGAGCCCAAGGCCGTTCTTTATGGCAAGATTATTAAGGTAAAGTATGGGGCTTTTCAGAGTATTACCATATCCCCCTTGGACTTCGAACGTCTCGGTGAAATTGGGAGTGTAGGAGAATATAAATGAAGTCTCTCAAGCTTTCTTGGGCCTTTTTTGCATTTGCGATATTCAGTCCATTGCTCATAGTTGGGTCGGCGATTGCGGGGACTCAGACCTATCGGTGCAGTCTTGAAGAGGCAATCCAGGGATATCAGGGGCCTTGTACAGATGGCACATGCTCATTAAAGCAGAAGCGTGATCCTTTTTGTCCGCGAATTGAGGGCATTCGAATGCCTTGTCTAACTGAAGTGCAAATTCAAAATTGTACTTACGACGATGGGATTGAGCCTCCGCCCAGATGTCCGGTGGGTCAGATATGGGGTTATGGTCCTGATTGCTGGAACTGGGGTCAGGGGAAGTGTCTGCCAGGCAAAGAGTACGAGTGTAAAACCGGTCAGCGGTGGGTGTGTGATAAGTACGGCCCCGATAAACAGTGCTGCCACGATGAAAAGGGTGACTGCATAGCCTATGACGAAGGCGGCACTGTGTGTCTCAGTTGGGCCACAGTTCCCGTCTGTAACTCCTGTCAGGGAGACTGCGAAGAGGGGCACTATGAAGACATTATGGGGAAATGCTGCGATGAATACGAGAAGGTGAAGCGGCCCTATGAGTGCTGCTATCCCGATCCGGCTGCGGGCCCCTAATCCCTAAGCGTATCGTTGGCTTTAAAGGCTTTCGAACGCCATTTTTCCAGAAGTGCAAGGTTTAGCCAACCCGTGCAGGTCATTGGTTTTTTTGAAGACGTCTCCACGCTGATTTTTTTCGACCCCGTCGAGTTGAATTTCCAGATATCGAATTGAGATATTTTTGTCCCGGTCAAGATCGAACGCCAAAAACTGATTCTGGCAGTTTCCTTCCACTTGGAGAGCGGGCCATGGCCGCAATATTCGCTTCCGCTGTCGCAATGTCTTCCGCCATCAATTTTAAGAAAGGTTTTTCTATCTGACTCTATCGATTCAAATACATTTCTGACGGAGTCAAACGGGGTCTGCATGTCGTCGGTACCTGCAATCACATAGACCTTTTCAGGAGTTGGCCCTTTTCGGGTGTAGGTGTCGTTGGTGCCGACTTCGATATTTTCGAGGCCAAATTGACCATAAACATCCCTGTCTGAATGACTTATGACCTGAGCTCCATTTTGTCTCGACCAGCTCACACTATGCCGAGGAGAACCCATTTCCTTTCTGACGAGGAGATGTTGTACGAACCGATCAAAAACAAGAACTTCTTCATAGAGATCATTGGCGACAGAAAGATAGCCATCGTGGTCATTTGAACCAATCACCCCTGCAGCAGGCACACCCGAACGCCAGCTCTTATTCATGTTTGTTAGTGTCGACTTTAAAAAGTTGAACCCGTTTCTGATTCCGAACCTTCTTACGCTCTGATAGACTAAAATCGGCAACCATTCATCCTTGTCCTTTGCGACGAGAGACGCGGCTTCAAAAAATGGCCACAACTCGGGGCTTTCGTCGCTAAAAGTTTTTACCAGGCGGGCTAAGAATTGGGATCGAATCAGATCTCCGTCGTGAGGGTTGGATGGGCTGTGCAATATGACTGTGTGAAAGCGCTTTGGGTCTAATCGGGCAAATTCAAAGGCCGGAACAGCTCCCGCGGATCCGCCCCAGACGATAGCACTTTTTATTTTAAGATGATTTACGATTTCAAGGGCGTCCCTTGCAGTGTTTTGAAACGAATAGAAGGTTGGGTCGCGGTATAGCTCCTCACTTGCAGGTCTTGAGAAAGCAACTCCTCGGCTATCAAAGCGAAGATGGTTTGCGAAGGCGCCGATAATGGGGTCATCGCCATTGTGACTCGAACTCCCAGGTCCTCCATCGAACTCAATGAGCGTTGGCTTTTTTGGATCAAACGGACGGGCAAAGCGATAGTAGATTTGAGTTTTGCCCCGTTCTGGCCGTGAATAATCGACAGGAACCTCTATAAAAGCGCCTCGTTCACTTTTTATGTCTTCGACGATCTCTGCCCTTATCGACTCAGCCGTATAATCAAACTGACCGAGGCTCGGGGGTCGAATGCTTGACTGGACGTCCTTAAGCAGGTCGTAACCCGAGCGATAATTACCAAAGGCAGAGGATGCAAAGCTTAAGAGGGTAACGAATAGAAACAAGCGCAAGACGGACTGGCTAGGCATGGGGAGTGGGAACTGCAATTCAAATGCCCAAAGCCGGCCAGGAGATCAGGGTCAAATCCACCATTTTGAATTATTCTCGCTCCAGATGACGTAATGCGTCCACAATTGCGCCAAGGCGCGGAAAACACTAAACCTTTGAGGTTCATACCACTTTCGGTCGGACCGTGGCGCAGTCTGGTAGCGCACAACCTTGGGGTGGTTGGGGTCGCTGGTTCAAATCCAGTCGGTCCGACCAATTTTCTTAATGATGACAAGGCTCAGGTTTACTGTGGAGACTCTCAGATTTCGCAGGCCCCTGTGCCGAGGACCTTCTGCCGGATTTTTTCGATAATTCTCTGGCGCTCCGAGGGAGATGGGTCTGATTTTATGCCCAATTCCTCCAGGCGATCGATCGTAATGCGGCTCTCTCTGACGTGCTTCTCTATCGCTGCCTCTAAGTTGGTGCGAATTTCGCCAGTGGTGTGGTCCAAAAGATCCGGAACCTGCTGCCAAAAATTCTTTGGCCAATTTGGCTCATTGAGCAAGGTTCGTAAAATTTGATCCCGATGGGTAAAATCACGTTTTAGCCATTCAGGGGCTGCCTCCCAGAAATTTCGGGGGACCATGTGTTTTAGATTCACGCCTGATCTATCCGGGGTGAATTTTTCGAGAAACTCTTCCCCCGTCTTGGCAGGTCCAAACAGAGGAGGGGCATTTCGTTTGGATGGATGTTTAGCCATCCAATATTCATTGACCGAAAATTTTGAAATATCCATTCCTTTTAATTTGAGTTCTTCCAGGATGTACTTAAGCGCATCCATGGGTGTTTTGTAATGTCCACTGGAGTTGTCGAGTTTAATGATACGGCCATTTTCAGCGCTCAGTCGACCCGCAAATGCAACAGGCTTTCCTTTAAGGTAAGCGCTGTGTTGGCTATGGAAGCCCGGTTTGTCAATGGGCCCTCCAAATATATTGCCGAATTCATCCATGACAAATTTAATGCCATCTTTTGCATCGAAAGGTCTGTCAGCGTGATCAAAAAGCATCCCATCGCGGACGTGAAGTCGATAGGTCTCCCGCTCTAAATCTGATTCGACATAATAGGTGCGCTGGGTGACGCCGTGAATGGAGATGCCCTCGCCAAGATTTTCGCCCACATAGTAGCGGTCCATTTCGATGGTCGGATAGCGACTGCTCGATGGCTCCTTTGCCAATGAATAATTTGGGAGAGTCATCAAAAAGATAAGTGCAAGATGAGTAAAGAAACTCATAGGCACCACCGCCAACCAGGCTTGTTGACTTCCTCTTTTAGAATCCTAAGCTCTCTCGG
>JAPKGD010000223.1 GCA_026648125.1 Bdellovibrionales bacterium
CCGCCGCCACGCGCAAAAAATCCAAATTCCACGCCCCGCGTATTAGCTTCACCTTCCGCCTGCGAACCCGACCGCGCCATGACCGCGCCCGGTCCGTCTTGCTTCCCTCAGGCTTAATCAGCGTTCCTTCAACAAAAGTGTGATCATCCGATCTTGTGGAGCGTGAAAAATAGAGTCCTGTTGGATTTTTACCGACCTGTCGGTACGAAAATTCACGATAGACAAGCCCGTCGGCCAATACATGCTCAGCCGTTGGGTTTGTGAAGATGTGCTCCTCGAGTCCATTTATCGACTTTATCAAATCCGAATAAGGTGCGGAGAGATCTCGTGTTTGCTCGTAGACATGGCGGTCAGGCGTTGGAGGGGTGATGTTGTCAAAGCCAATGACGCCCTTTTCGGCATACAACCGAGCTTCAAATTCATCTTCCACATAATATGAGTGAGAAAGTTGAACAGTATCTAAGATGGCAAGCCGATCGAGGCCCTGATCCGCCTTTAGGAGATAACGCTTTGTCTCTCCCTCTTGCGATTCCGGTGAACCTTCAGGTCCACGGGATTCCGGTGTCGGTTTCGAAAACGTGACAATAAGATGAAACTTATTTGAGTCATTGGGTTCAGGCTGAACTCGGAGGTGCACATTTTCTGGGAGTTGTGAGTCGGGGAGTGCTTCCAGTTTCGCAATTCGAACAGATTCGTTGATAAAATAGGCGAAAAAGAGATTGTTATCCAATGCGAATATTGTCCCAGAAGGACTGCGCCGGCGATCGCTCGCTCCCCAAAGAACGGGACCATTTGCAGTTTGCTTTAATCTGGGACGACCGTTCATGCGTAAACTATGACCGCTGGCAGATATTGTAAAGTGAGGTGTGCCCGAAAAAAGTGGCCACTCAACGTCAAATACAAATTCACCAAGTTGCTGGCTAAGTTTAATGAGGTCTTTATAAACCGCAGATCCCGTGTTGGCTTCCCAGGCGGCAAGCTCGTTGTTTGGACAGAAATTAGGGTTAGACTCCTGATATCTACACTGGCGATCAGCTAACTTTTTCACAAGGCCTTGGTATTCGCCGTAGTTTTCTACGGAGAGTCGACCCAAGAAGGAATTCTGAAGAATTTCTGAATAGACCAGGAATCGATTGTTAATCACCTGAACCATGCCCTGGAGTTCAGAAGTGCTGTGGAAATGATTATCCAAAATGAGCGGAGGACCATCGAGCAAAATATTAGGGCCTTCTGATTTCTTTACTCGAATCGCAAAAGTCACACCGTCTGCAGCCGCAATAGAAGACGGCAAGTCGCTCTTAATCGATACCAAAACCAGCTGGCGTCCATCGGGAAGCATCGTCTTGTTAGATTCAAATATGGCGATGTCCTTGGCACTTTGGATTTCGGGGAGATATCTTTTGGTGCCAGTGGCAATTTCAGAAAAAGGTTTGTCCTTTCCAAATACCAAATAGGTGAGCGGATCATCGTGGGTTGAAAAGACGTTGAATAGTATGAGTTGCCCATTCACCACGGTCATCGCAAGCATGCGATCATCTGACGTGTTGAGGTCCAAGTGCTGAAACACTGGGCCGCGATTAGGGTCTGTGAGAACGCTTCCCGCAAGTAAAAGTCGCCAATCTGATCCGTTTCTTAGGTAGAGACCGGGTTCTCTCTTTGAGGAATCCGATTCATCTTGGTGAACAATCATAAAGGGCTGGCTGCCCGAAAATGGAGAGGCAACACCCTCCTCGCGATTTGCCGAAGCAAGTCGAGGAGCTGCCGCAATAAAAATGCACGAAATCAGGGGCAAGTAACGCTTCACAACCATCTCCATCAGCAGCTTTTGCGCAATCTGCGCGAATCCTAGTTGCCCCCCGGCCTAGGATTCACTGCTTAATCAATCGGTTTTACTCACTAACGGTTTCAACTGGTTGGCTCGCGAGATGCTCAAGGTCAAATGCATCCATCGCTCCAACCCGGTTATACCCGAGATCTTCGAGGTGCTTCACCAAGCTGTTCACGAGATCCAACGTGTCTTTTGAGCCCGTGCCCGATCGAATTGCTTCTCCCAAGCCGCTTGCATTTGCCGCTTCAAGTGTCTTTTTCGCCATGTAAGCGGATAAGGCACCTGTGATATCGGGGCTCGGCTCAATCTTCCCTTTAGCTTCCTTCAGTTGATTAAAGTGGAAGAACATAACCTGATCCATTGGAAGATCTCGACCATGCTGTCTCTTATAGAAGTCCTTAATAAATGCCACACGCTCTTTGTTGATGCGAACTTCGCGGTTTGTGCGGCTCGATGTGTAGCTTGAAGCCTGACCCTTGGTGCGGTGATCTTCCATGAGCTCCTGAAGAACATCCTCGTACACATCGGACATTTGGCCCTGTTGCGCACTGTAGGCCAAGTTAATGTCCTCGCGAACTTGAGGTACAAGAAGTTCCTTTAACACAAGCCTGCCAAGACGCTTATAGTGACCGGCCTGCTGGTGATCGTTGACAGGAATAAAACCATCTTCGCGGAAGCCCTCTTCTTCAAAGACTTTGAGCATAACCGAAGGAGTCAGGGTTCTACCTAGTCTTTCATCATGAAGAGCATAGTTCACAGCTTTAGTGAGCCATCTGAGAGCATTTCTATGAGGAATACCATTGTGACCTTCACCCAGCTTGTTGGTCATTTCATCAAGTGTCCGGCGCTCCTCAGGCTGAATATCAGTGAGACGGCCATCCCAATAGCGAACACGTTGAATGGGGTCATCAAAGAGGTTGTCGTGCACGAGACGAGTGGGGACGAGCTGATATGCTCTTGCCTTGTCAGTTTCGTAGCGAGTCGTGGCGATAATGTGGGCCATGAAGCGCAGAGCATGAGGGCTCACATCAACGGCTCGTGCGCCTTGTCCGATCCGGACATAGTACCGCTTTTCCGGTCCTACGACATAGCCAGGCTCAAGTTTTTCAGGAATGGGGTAGAGAACGTCAATGTCCATCTTCTCCCATTGAGCATCTGGGTCGCCGATCTTCTTCATAAAGACATTGTCCTTAATGCCGTAGAGAAGGCTTCGCACAATCAATTGAGGTTGCGATGGCTGGAGAACTTCGACCTGTTGGAGTCGCTGTTTCAGGGCATTTAAGCCGCCCTTGCTCATCAGATTGTCCCAGCTCTCTTTGTTGGAAATACCGATGACAAATGAATCCCATGGTTCTTTTTCACCACCAGCGGACTGGATC
Source organism: Bdellovibrionales bacterium (assembly GCA_026648125.1). Taxonomy (GTDB): domain Bacteria; phylum Bdellovibrionota; class Bdellovibrionia; order Bdellovibrionales; family UBA1609; genus JAIBAM01. Next base: position 3,208 of record JAPKGD010000223.1, read on the forward strand.
TCTCTGGACTCGAGAGCATCCATAATTTTCTCCATGAACGTCGGATGGCTTCGCGTCATTTCCTCAAGCACGGTGGTGTTGCCGTCACCTTGAAACATCAAGCCCGTGTAGGAGTATGCAAAAGGATCCATTTTTCCTTCTGGGCTGATCGCTTGAACGACGGGGTTTGATGAAACAAAAAGTTGCGAGGCATCAGAGTCAATTCCCTGTACGTTTACGATGGGAAATTGCTTATAGCCCGCCGACATCACAAAGCGACGAATGCGAACGTGCTTCGCAATGACTTGAAGCGTTTCTTCAGGTGTCAGAGCCCGACCTGCTACGTTTGTATAATGGGCAATGATGTAACGAAGAATAGAACGTGACCATGAGTCTGGATTGAGATTGATCGAAGGCGCAATGCCTTCCAACATTTCGGAACCCTTGATCGCGGCCATTTCTAAAGCTTGCTTTTGAAATTGAGGGGGCAAAATGGTGATTGGTGACTTGTTGCGCGGGGCCGGGATCACATCAACCTCTGAACCCCAGCGCTTTACGATTTCAGGAATTTCATTAAGGCGAATCCAATCAAAAGAGTAAAGGGCGTAGTCGGGAGATGTAGTGCTGAGAACTTCCGCACCCTTTTCAAGGACAGTTCGAAATTCAGATTTACCGGTACTTCCTGGACCAAAGAGAACAGGAACAGCTCGACCCGCTCTTGAGCCTTCCGCTTGAGCGGTGAGGTACATTACTACTTCTTGAGTGGCCTTCCAGTTACCTTCAACGCGATAGCCTTGCGTGGCGGCGGTTCCACCGGAGAAAAAGGGATAGACTTTCACCGGCTCAGTGAGAAAGCCGATTCGCTTTGTTTGAACACCCTGGCTTAAAATTATCGCCTTCATACGCTGGGCTCCGCCCATCGCATTTAGAGGAGCCCGAGCAAAAAGATTCTTTTCGGGATCGGGATTGATCAAATCAGTAAATGCTGGGCGATCATTGAGAATGATCTGATCAACATAAGTCGTCGATCCACCATCTTTTCCCTGCGTAACTTTGGCGAGAACACCTTTAAGAAGGTCATCACAGGGCAGTTCAAGCTTACCGTTCGCTGCCATTGTCTGCTGAGACAAAAGAGCGATCGCAAGCACGCCCAATCCAAGCCATCTTGTAAATAAATTATTCCCCACTGAGAGCCCCTTTTCTTCCTTGTTGTTCGTCGTAAACAATCCCCCGAACTTTGTTCGCAGCCGAAAACCAAATAAAGAATTGGCCTCGCTCGAAGCAAAATAGCGG
>JAPKGD010000224.1 GCA_026648125.1 Bdellovibrionales bacterium
ACAACAATACCAAGGTGGGCATTTTGTTTTACCACTGCTTTTGAAATTTCTAGCAGATTTTCAGGAAGAGGCTCCGGATTATGTGCAAAATTTCCACTCGGAATGCAGTTTAATTCAATTATATTTTTTACTCCTAAAGCTCTTAGTAAGGCCGGAACAAATATGCCTCCGGTAGAATTAACAGCATCTACCACAATAGTAAAATCCTTTTTAGCAATAGTCTTTGGGTTAACTAAGGGTAAAGCGAGTATTTTTTGAATGTGTTTTTCTAAATAGGAATTGTTTTCGGTGTAATTTCCAAGAAAATTAATTTCGGCAAACTCAAATTCTTCTTTTTCGGCCATTCTCAATACTTCTTCGCCATCGCTGGCCGAAATAAATTCACCTTGTTGGTTTAGTAATTTAAGAGCATTCCACTGTTTTGGGTTGTGGCTGGCGGTAATAATAATACCTCCGTTTGCTTTTTCTTCTGTAACGGCCACTTCTACAGTGGGAGTAGTTGATAATCCTAAATCAACCACATCAATTCCTAACAGTTGGAGGGTACTTATTACGATTTGGTTTACTATAGAGCCTGAAATTCTGGCATCGCGTCCAACTACTATTTTTGTTTTTTGTTGATTATTTTTTTGCAAAAGCCAATAACCGAAGGCTGCTGTAAACTTGGCAATGTCTATAGGTGTAAAGGCTTCCCCTGTTTTACCTCCTATGGTTCCTCTAATTCCGGAGATTGATTTGATGAGTGTCACAATTTTTTTTTTTACAAAGTTAGTTTAATAAATTATAGATAGCACAGGTGTATAATCCGGCCGTTTCAGTTCTTAATCGCTCAGAGCCTAAACTAACAGAAGTGTAGTTTAGTTGAGACGCAAGATGTATCTCATGGGTTGAAAAATCGCCTTCTGGACCAATTAAAACTAGATTTTCGTTGGGAGAAAGTATTTCTTTCAGATGTGGCAATACTTCGGGATTGCAGTGTGCAATAAATTTGTGTTTTTCTTTGCTTTGGGCTACAAATGTCTTAAAATCAGTTAATGGATTAAGAGTGGGAAAAAGGGTTTTATGTCGACCATGACGGCGGTCTCGACCGTGTTGTGCTTCAGCGCCTCGCGGAGGGTTGCTCCCTCCCCGCCCCCGCCTTTATCCCATTCAGATGAAGTATCTTGAAAAACATGTGAATTTTAGCGGTCTTTCTTCAAATTTGGAATCGAGAACGGTCGACCAATACATCAAGCGCTTAGATCCGCAAAAGCTTTACTTGATGGAGAAGGACGTAAAGCAGGTGCGCCAATTGATGGCTGGAATCTTCAAAAAAATCCAAAATAAAGACTGTAGCCCAATCGACAAAGCGCAAAAGATTTTTCAGAGTAAAGTGGACGAACGCATTGCTTATGCGAAGAAGTATTTGGGTGGAAAATTTAAATATAATCCCAAAGCAGAAATTGTTCTCGATCCAGACTCGCGAAAACGGGCGAAGTCCTTAGCGGAAGTGAATAAGTACCACGAATCTTACATGCAATATCAAGTGTCCACTTACCTCGCGACAGACATGAAGTTGGATGAGGCCAAGAGCCAGGTTTTGCGAAATTATGAGCGGCTGGCTCGCAGAGTAAAAGAAATGGACCAGCAAGATGTTTGGTCAAATTATTTGGACTCCTTTGCGCGGTCTTTGGATCCTCATTCCAGCTATCTCTCTGCGGACGCTTTGGAAGACTTCGAAATACAAATGCGCCTCTCTTTGGAAGGTATTGGCGCAACACTTAGCTCACAAGATGGTTTTACCGTGATCGAACAGTTGATTCCTGGAGGCGCTGCGGGCAACTCGGGCAAATTGAAGCCCAAAGACAAGATTATCGCTGTCGCACAAGGTGAAGACGGAGAATTTCAGAACGTCATCGAAATGGATCTAAGGGATGTTGTGCGCTTGATTCGCGGAGCAAAAGGCTCGAAGGTTCGCTTGAAAGTCCTTCGCAAGGCGCCAAAAGAGACGGAACGCTTCGAGGTCACCCTCGTTCGAGATCAGATTAAACTCGAGGATGAGGCGGCATCTATTACCTACATTGACCGCGAAATAAATGGGGTAAAGCGTAAAGTAGGGCTGCTCAATCTGCCCTCCTTTTATGCAGACAATCGCAAAGACGGCCCATCTGCGGCGCGCGATTTAAAAAAGCTCTTGGCTGAGGCGAATAAAAATAGCGTTGATGCCGTCGTGCTTGATTTGTCCACGAATGGAGGCGGTTCACTAAAGGATGCCGTTGATATTGGTGGACTCTTTTTTGCCACAGGAAATGTGGTGAAGCAGTCAAACCGTACTGCGGGCCCAGAACAATTTGAGTACGAAGTCTTGAAAGACACGGATCCCACGGTTGATTATGCGGGTCCCCTGGTCGTACTTATTTCTCGTATCAGCGCCAGTGCTTCGGAGATTGTCTCGGGAACATTACAGGATTACAAGCGCGCCGTCGTGGTCGGCGGTGATCACACCTTTGGTAAAGGAACTGTTCAATCTGTTGAATATTTGCCGCCCGGACTGGGAGCAATTAAGACCACGGTAGGTATGTTTTTTGTGCCAGGGGGAAATTCAACCCAGCACCGTGGTGTGGATGCCTCCATCGTATGGCCAAGTGTTTACTCCACTGATGACATTGGTGAGAAGACCTTAGATTACTCTCTGCCACCAAAGCGAATTAAAGAGTTTACTTCTCCAACGGCCTACGTGACGGAAGGTAAAGGCGCATGGAAGCAAGTTGATGGATCGATCGTTCAGCGCCTCAAAGAGAAGTCAATGGCCCGTGTTGCCGACTCAAGTGAGTTTAAGAAGGTGAAAGAAGAGATCGCAAAGATTAAGAAAAAGGGTGCTAAAATCGTGGTTGGCGATCTGACTAAAGAAAAGGACAAGGACAAGAAGGCTGATGCAGGAAAGGCTGGGGCTTCGGGCGAGGAAAAGCTGGCTGAAGAGGAAGAAAAGAATGCGAGCCTTAGTCGCGAAGAGCGAAAGAAAAAGTACCTCGAGCGTGCTGACATTCAAGAAGCCATCAGCGTGGCTATTGATTTGGCCTCAGAGCTTGTTGGCCCCACCGTGACTGTAGGGGCCAAAGAGCCTAGCAAGGTCGATGGGGCTCCTATAAAAGCCGACCAAGCGAATTAACTCTCCAAAATCAGCAAGGTTTTTGACAATTTCGCACCCCTTGGGTAGGGCTTGAGGGGTGTGGAGGAGCCTGATATGGCCCAAACTCAAACGACCGGTTCTCAAAAGAAAAAAGCGGCGCGGGTGAAGATGGCAAAGAAATCGAGCCGTTCACTTCCATTGGAAAAGCCACTTCTAAAAACCATGCATGAGCTCATGGTGAAATCTCGGGTTCTCGAGGAGCGGCTCATTAAGATCTATAAGGCCGGAGAATCTTTTTTCTGGATTGGAGGGCCGGGTGAAGAGGCATGGGGCGTGGCTCTTGGTCTTCAGGTCTTAAAGGGTCATGGTCCGGCTTATGACTATTTGCACCTTCACTATCGTGCAACTCCGACTTTAGTCGCGATGGGCATGCCCATGATTGATGCCGTTCGGCTGATGATGTCGAAAGCCACAGACCCTTCAACGGGGGGACGAAATTTCTCAGGTCACTACTGTTATCCCCAGTGGAATGTTGTTCCAATCTCATCGCCAATTGAAGTTCAATACACGATGGCCATTGGAACGGCTCGGGCTCAACAGCGGCGCAACGTGAAGAGTTTAACCATAGTCACTGGCGGCGACGCGGGAACTGCGGAAGGTGATTTTGCGTCTTGTCTTGTTTGGGCGAGTCGTCCCGGCAACGAATTGCCGATGCTCATTACCGTGCAGAATAATCGTTGGGGTATCTCGACGGACTATGCCAGTCAGCATGGTGAAGTCAGTATTGCGGATCGAGGAAAAGCATTTGGTATTCGAACGGCCGTAATTAATGGAAACGATCCAATTGAAACTTACATTAAGCTTCAAGAACTTATGGCCTATGTGAGAAAACAGCGAAAGCCAGTCCTTTTGGAAGCAATGGTCTCGAGACTCTATGGACACTCGTCAGCATCTGGAGCGAATCCCATTCCCGAAGTGGACTGCGTTCGTCAGTTTGAGAGTAAACTTTTGTCGGCTGGAGTCATCAGCGAAGCCGAAGTGAAAGAACTCTGGAGTCGTTTTGAGGAAGAAGGGCGGCAGGCTCAGGAGCTGGTACGACAAGAGCCTTCGCCAACTCCAGACTCAATCTGGAGATTTACTTATGTGGATGATGAAAATGCGGATTGGAGGAAGTTCTAATGGCAAATATGGCGCAGGCCATCCGCATGGCCCTTCATTATGGAGAAACTCATCTTGGAGTGACGGATATTTTTGGAGAAGACGTAGGAGCACCTCTGGGTGGGGTGTTTACTGCGACTCAAGGCTTGAAAACAGCCTGGAACACTCCCCTCGATGAGCGTGGCATTATTGGAATGGCAAT
>JAPKGD010000225.1 GCA_026648125.1 Bdellovibrionales bacterium
AAAGAGGCATTATGAATAAATTCAATGGTTTGACAGAGCAGATGCACCTGCCGCTCCGACAGCCTCAAGCGTTTTGAGACGAGCTGAATCAGTTTTGCGCGAAATCCTTTCCCCGCTGAGAAAAGATCATCGTACAAAGCATTGAGCTTGGGCAGGTACGGCGGGAAGTCACGTTCATCAAAAATCTTAATGTTTTTCAAGACATGGTCCTCTTTGTCACGCCGCCAAATTGCGCCAATTAAGGGGCCAAGGTCAAGCGCCAAACCCGCGGCCTCAATAGGCAGCGCTAACCAATTTCCCTTGAGACCTTAATAACTTTCTGAAATTATTCATGATTGATGAAAAAGCACAGTTCAGATCGAAAATTTATTCAAGCCGAACGCGTATTTTTACACGAAATCGCAAGCCCTCTGATGTTGGCCCATGGCTGGCTTGAGCGCTGGGTGAAGCGCTCGGCCCAAGTTCAAAACGAAGAAGAATTTAAAAGCGCCATGAAGCAACTAGATCGCTTAAAGCAATTGATTGAACAGCGGCGCGAGCAGTTGTCCCAACTAGAAAAGGATTTTGAGTGAGCCAAGGCCCTTACACCGTTGAGTTATTTGTCCACTTTGATGACGGCGATCCCGCAGGAATTACTTTTTTCGGAAATTATTTTCGCATGGCGGAGCGGGCTCTTGAGTTGGGCCTCGAACAAAGAAATGTGCCCTGGAAGGAGTGGTTTGCTCATCCCGAGTACGGCATTCCCCTTCGGCATGCGGAAGCCGAATATCATAAAATGCTGATGCCAGGGCAGCGCTGCAAAATTCGCCAGGGCGTAGAAAAGATTGGGGACTCATCATTGGTTCTTCGTACGGAGGTTCACAGCGCGGACGGCCATCTGTGCGCCACCATCCGCACCACCCATGTGGTGGTCGATAAACAAACGCGAAAGAAGAGAACCATTCCGGCTCCCCTTCGCACGTTTCTTGATCAATCATTGATTTAAATTTGTTTAGTTATTTTTTTTAGGAATGAGCAGAACGCGCATGTCCTTTACGATGCCACCAAAATTGGGGAGTACACCGGCGGGAGCTCGAGTTGCTAAAGTCGCTCCTTTTTTCGGAATGGTCACAATGGTCTCATAAGCGCGATCTTCATCGCTATTTGAGGCGTCTTCCCGTTGAATCTGGGCCATCTCTTCTGTGTACTCGTTGCGTGCAATAAATAGCTCTACACCCGGACCACGAACCATACTCTGCATTGGCATATGGCCCGATTGGGCACTATCTCCCGCTTGGTCAGCCAAGCCCAGATTTGAGACACATCCTAAAATGATAACGAGTCCCCACCTTGCTTTCATACCATCCCCCTGCCCCCTCTTGCTTAAGCAAACTCGGTTCCAAGGATGTGAGCAATGTAGGCAAGTATTTTCCAGTAATTTTAAGGGCGTCACCGGAGATCCGCTGCCTAAGCCTTAAACAAGCTGTTAGTAGAATGACAGACTCTTATCTTGAGTCGCATCAAAACGAATGTTCTAAGATGGATCTCAGTCTCAGCTTTTCCACCTTACCAAGGGGACTGCGGGGAATTTGATCAACCAAAACAAACTGAGATGCCCTCTCGAAGGGCCGTACGCGCTGATTAAAGTCCTCCAAGAGGGCCTGAGCTACATTGGCGCTTCCCCCAGCCACAACTAAGACCAAATCATGACCCTTTCGCTCATCGGGTCTGTCCATCAATGTGACATCGAGACCGGCAAATTGTTGGGAAAGTGTTTCGATCAGCATCCCTTCAAGGCGAGCCACCGACACTAATTCGCCCAAAATTTTGAACACTTCACCAGATCGCTCTAGATTTAATTTAATATCCTTTGTCCCACAATTTGTCCGAGGTCTTCCGATTTAAACCAGCCCATTGCATCTTTAGGGTCCCAAAAGGCCCAATCCGCTCCCGTCCACCGAGCATAGCAGGTGAGAAGAGCTTCGGACTTAAGTTCAATTCGGCCATCCGAGTTTAAACGCCATTCCACATGACCCAACTTTTCAGGAGCGGCCATTTCTGCCTTTCCACAACTCGATAGAGGTGCCGTAGCCACCTGTGAGCTGCATTCGCTCATGCCATAACTTGAAAGCAAGGGCCACTTCAGAGCCACCGCCCTCTTGTAGAGGCTTTCGCCAAGCGCTCCTCCACCCACCACCACAGCGCGAAGGCTCGGTGGGCAATTACGGTTGGCCTCAACCAGATCAAAAATTTGTGTGGGAACTAAGGACGTTAGGCTTATCCGATATTCTTCGACCTTTCGCACGAACTCCTGCGCATTCCATTTCTCATTGGAACTATCGACCACTTTAGCGCCGGTTAAATGGGCTCGAGCATATATAGACAATCCACCCACATGAAAAGTCGGAAGAGCCTTGAGCCAAATATCGCTTTCTTGACTCTGTAAATGCGCATTCACGGCCTGTGCTGAAGCCAACAGTGCTGTTTTGGATAATCCCACCCACTTCGGCCCCGAGGACCCGCCCCCCGAGGTGGACAACCAAACGTGGCTGCTCAATTGTTCACATAAAGCAGAAAAGTCCCCTTCCACCCGAGTCTTCGGATTGGTGAGAACAACACTCAATGGAGAGCTCCACTCGACGAGAGGAGTTATTCCAAATTGCGCCACTTAAGCCTCGCCAACTTTTGATCAAAGCCAAATCCAAGCCCAGCGGGTGGAAGCGAGCTTGGCCCATGATAGCGTATGGCTTCGGTCCACTCATTAGGCTCATATTCCTCGAGTCCCTGAAGTCCAGCAACGCCCGTATGCCCAATGCGAGCCGCTAAAGTCATTGCAACCGCATGGCCAAAGGGATGCCCTAAGTTATTGGTGATCCAAAGGGGCCCCGTTCTGTCTCTTCCTGGTTCTTCACTGACTTCGGGCTTCCACACAATGCCTTGGGTGGTTGTCGCTTCTGAAGGAACTCGATCCCAAAACACATTGACGTCAGTTAGATCAAGTTGACCATTTGCTACGGGATCTTCAATTCCATCGAGAGAATCTTTAAGCCAACTCGAGTTCGCGTTCCACCAAGAAACAAATTCCGACTTCTCAATTCGACCATTAAAATCCAAGCGCCATTTGAGAGAGGCGGATCCAACCAGTCGTTTGAGATGGGTCGTCTCGGATGCGAGAGTTCTTCCAACCTTTACTTTAACGTGGCTAAATCCCAAATCCTTCCACGCCTCAAGCTGATCCGCCGTTAGATTTTCAAGGTTGGGAACAAGTTTGTGACTTCGTGGTACTTCACAACCTCTGGCGAGGGAGAGATCTCTCGAGCGGGCGTCAGCATCAAGCATCGCAATTTTTGACATGCGCAAAACGATCGGGAGTATGGGGTAGTTGTTTGCCAAAGCCCTCAAGCACTCGGCCAACGTGGGGTCACCGAGTTCGGGCCAAGGATGAAGGTCTGAAAAACCACACCGCCCGCCATCCAATTCCACTCGGATCAGCGCACCCGCATGACCCGTTCCATGCCATGGCGATTGAAGTTCATATGGAAAATAAGAAATCTTCACAGCAAAAATCCCAGACTTAAAAGTCCACCAAACAACAGCTGAGTTCCGGCGGCGCGAGCAAGATATCGATTGAGGGCCTGACTGGGTGGAAGCCTTATCACTCCGCGAGCCACTTCTGCCGCCACCGGCAACGAGAGCAAGGGCATCCACGCGGCCGCCTCAAAACTCTTGGTCCACCAAAACAAACCCAGCATGTAAGAAACTGCAAGCAGCAATAAAATTTCAGCTTGGGCAAAGCGCCCCCCAAAACGTGCAGCCAAGGTGAGCTTTCCCACTTTGCGATCTTCTTCAAAGTCGCGATAGTTATTGATGGCAATCAACACCGTGGAAAGTAGTCCGACCTGCGCCCCCGCCACGAAGGACTCCAATGTCCACTCGCCCACCTGAAGATAGACCACACCGCTAACGGCAATGAGGCCAAAGAAAACAAAAACAAAAAGATCACCGAGTCCACGATAAGCCAGTGGGAATGGTCCCCCTGTATAAGCATAGGCCAGCGCCAATGAGACAACTCCAATGCCTATAATCGGCCAGCCCCCACGCACCACCAAAGGAAGTCCAAAACCCAGGGCCAGCAATAGACAAAAAAATCCAGCCCACATCACCTGGCGCGACTCAATCATTCCGGACTGAGTCACGCGCTTAGGCCCCAGTCTGTTTGCGTTGTCTGCACCTTTTTTAAAATCAATGGCGTCGTTAAAAAGATTGGTGGCAATCTGAATAAACAAAGCCGAAAGAAGAGCACAAACGCTGACCCAGAGCTGCCAACCGTGCGGATGCTGGCTGGCCAAAGCGCTGCCCACCACAATCGGGATCAGCGCGGCCGTCAAAGTCTTGGGACGAAATGCCAAAATCCAAGCGGTGAGTCTGGACATGACTCACCTTTAAGGGAGTCTTGGAAATTG
>JAPKGD010000226.1 GCA_026648125.1 Bdellovibrionales bacterium
TCCGAAAATCAAAGCTCAAAACTTAAGCAAATTTCAACACGCTACGCTCTGCTTCCCACAAGAAACCCGGAATACCCTTACTTTATTTGTATTCGACTGAGAAAAATCTGAAATTCTCCAATCGGATCAAGGGAGCTTAGCTCACTCAAAAATACTCCGCTGGCGCTGGAATATTGGTCGTATCCACAGGCGCCCCGAAACGAGTCCTTTGTCCCCTCTATTCGTCGAATGACCTGTGGAACATTGCCAACCTTAACCAGTGACGCAGTTTCAAGGTCTTGGAATTTAAAGACCGTACAGCCACGATACACGGCGGTTGAAACATCACTGGGCGTCACAATGAGGTAAGTGCTTCCCTGATATTCGGCGAGGGCAGGAGCCGCATATCCCCCGCCATAGTCTGGTTCAACAGCAACTGATTCGGACTGATTAAACAACCGCCCTAAAAAGACCCAGCTAGAGACCTTTGTCATATCGCAAGGGCTCGCGCACTTAAGCAGAAAAATCACCCGGTCATTATCGTTTTGATTTTCAGGGTCATTAAACTGTTCACACTGGATACTTAAATAGACTGCGCTTGATGTGGCCATTAATCCAGGTTCTGCAACTATACATGTCGCCAAATTTGGAATGGCAGTATCAATCTGAATGGCTGATGGAGTAGCGATCGGAGGTTGGGTGGGAGAAATGGGAAAATCATTTCCGCTATTATACAAAAATCCCGTAAACAGCTTTACGGCTGGGGGATTGATCAAGCCCTCTGGTGTGGCTGCGGTCTTCAGGGCCATGCAAGAGTGTTCCCACTGGCCATTCCCATTAATTTTTAAAAAAGTACTCCAAACGAGCTTCCATCTCTGACTGGGATCGCCGTTCGGCTCATAGACTATTGAGGAAACTTCATGAACCCAAGTGCCCGCATTGTTGGGGTAAGCAAGCGGAAGAGTGACATCTTTTATGGCATTCACTGCGCCGAAATCCGTCCAAGTCTCCCCTTTATCCGTCGATTATGCTAATCGCGTATGCGGTGCGATTTTATTTTGATTGGGAAATGAAGCCGACTTTTCCACCGCAGAGTAACTCATCCAAAGCTTTTTCGTTGATGGGTCATAGGTTATCGACGGATCAAAAATTCCTCCCGATCCCACTCCCGCAAAGGTCAGCTTCTTTTGCGGCGGAATGCTATTTTGAGGAGAATTGGCGGTGGGACTCTTCATTGGCTCGGAACAGTTTACAAAAAGAGCGGTGATTACCGAAAGAGCAATTACGGCAATGGCAGAGTTCAAAATTATCCCCCTGGACGACATCTCTCAATTGTACCGCACTCAAAACAATCCACAAGTCCGCTTATCCAATTAGATACACTTATAAACGATTTTAAATGCGATCTAGGCGTTGCCAGAGGAGGTGGTCAACCAGGACCAACCAAACCATAGCCTCGAGGACGGGAATGGCTCTGGGCACTATACAAGGATCATGACGTCCTGCTTTTGCCAGATCAAGAACACTGGATGTTGGTTTGAAGCCAACTTTAAATTGAATGGGCTCCCCCGTGCTGATCCCACCGCGAATTCCTCCGTAGGTGACTGGCGAAGACTGAGAGTGAAATTGACTTCCTTCGCTCTGCGAAGCCAGCTCATCTCCAAGTACAAACGAAAATGAAGCACCCACACCAAGAACAGCCGCCGCGAGATCGGATTTTAATTTATGAAACACCGGCTGGCCTAAGCCTCCTGGAAGACCACGCACGACGATCTGGGCCTCGCCGCCATAGCTCTTTCCTTCACTCTTGGCCTCAGCCAAAAATTCACTCAACGCTTTGCTTTTTTCTGCTTGAGGAAACCGGCCCGAATACTGATCGGCCCACCACATGCTATGTTGTGATTTCTCGAGCGCTGTTTGGAATTCATCTTCGCTCAATTCAAATGGTCCAATTTGTTTGGCAAAGCCTGTCACAGAAATTTCAGGAGCAAGGTGCTTTGCGATCATCTGGGCCACACTCGCACCAATAACCCTCGCTACAGTTTCGCGGCCCGAACTTCGGCCACCGCCCCGCGGATCTGAATGAGAAAATTTATCGCGCCATAAATCATCCGCATGACCGGTGCGCTGCCCTGGCTGAAGAGAATCATAGTCCTTTGAACGAGCATCTTGATTGCGAATGAGCACTGCAATCGGTGTCCCCAGGGTCTTACCTTCAAAAACTCCGCTGAGGACCTCAGGAACATCGGCTTCCTTTCGTGCACTCACCCACTCCGAATGCCCCGGTCGGCGCCGCTCAAGCCATTTCAAAAGAAGTTCCTGATCCCAGGCCACGCCCGCCGGACAGCCCCCGATGACCGCACCCAGCGCGGGCCCATGGCTTTCTCCAAAGGTGGTCAGAGTTAAAATTTGCCCAAACCGATTGGCATTCATGCAACCTGCTTACCACGCCTTCACCAATGGCTCCAAGTGCCTTAGGCGAAAAAGGGCTATCCGATGGAAGGGAATTTGGTACCATAAATTCATGCGCCTAACTCAATACACGGACTATGGCTTAAGAATTTTGCTTTATTTAGGGCTTAAAAGAGATCTTGCCACAGCTCGAGAACTCTCTGAAAACTTTAAGATGTCGCGAAATCATATCGCCAAGATCATTCATCAGCTCGGCCAAATGGGTTGGGTGGAAACGTCAAAGGGCAAAGGCGGCGGAATCCGCCTGGCCACAAAAGCTTTGGATCTTAATCTATCTGTCGTAATCAAGAGACTCGAGCCGGACTTCCATTTGGTTGAATGTTTTAACCAAAAAGAGAATCAGTGCCCCATCGCCGGAGTTTGCCGGCTTGAGGGACTGCTCTATTCTGCCCGAGAAGCTTTTTTTCAGGCCCTTGAGGGTGTGACGATCCGGCAGCTCGCCGAACACACCAAGACGGATCCGCGGCTCAAACGCTTAGGACTTGCGACCAAATAGGATTAGGGGCAGGTCGATCGATGGTCGATCCACTCCATCAGTCCCCGAAAAACCTCACCCGTTGTTGAAAGGTTACAGACGGGGCCACAGAAGCGATTTTGAGTGACGGTCGCTATCCATCGATCCTTAGCGACGGTCATGGCACTAAAATAGGCATCATCAAGATTGGTCGCTGTAAACGGCGGAAATCCCGCTCCACCCGATGCATGGCAACTTCCGCAGTTGTAGCGAATATAGTTTCTCAACAAAAAATCATAACCCGACTTGCCACAAATGACAGCGGGTGGAACTTCTTTAAAATTATTCACGTCTGCCGGATCACCCAATTGATAGGAACTGTGGGGATTTTCTCCGGCGGGATACTCGCTACAATTTGTGTAGAGGATGAGCAGTCCACTCAGTAGGAACAATGCCAAGAGCTTCATAATTCTCTCCGTGAGCACTTAATATGTATTCTATATACATATTAAATTCTATGCCCTGAATGCCGCGAATTCCACCGAATTGAGCAAACTGTGCTAAGACGATAGCTTACTGTTCCAATTTGATACTTTCTAAAAATTGAACACTCTACCAACAGGTGTTGAGGACCATGCCCCCTGTCGACCAGCTATGCAGGGCAAAGTTATTGATATGATTAGAACTTCGAAAAATGTGACCGGAACGCGAATTGCAGCTTTGAATGACCAGATGAGGGGGACCCTATGAACACAAGTAAACTCGCCTATATTGCAGCGCTGGCAACGACTTTCACCCTGAGTTCTGGCGCCTGGGCCTGCGGTGGACAGAGGGGCCAGACTCGTAAGACCTACGTCGTCGACGCCGTCGATAAGGAGAGCATCCGCCTCCTCCAAGCTGACCAATTGGATTCTCGATGTGGCCGAGTCACCACTTTCAAGCCCACTCCCGAGCAGCTCGCTCAATTCAAAGATAAATTAGGCTTAATCGTGGATCTTTCTGCAAATGTAGTTAAGGGATTTGTAAACGAGGCTTCAAACCCCACCGTACATTCCTTCTTGCACCAAACAAAAACTCGCGACGGAAAACTTCAGATTTTTGAAGGCAAGATTGTCTCTACAAAGCTCATTAAACAAGAAGCTGGTCAATACAACCCCGATTTGCTCGAGAAAACCTGGGAAATTACGATTCAGCAAGACGATGGATCAACTCAAACCTTCACTCACGTCGAACGAATTCGAGATAGGGAAGTTCGTTCAGATTATGTCGCGAGCCTCGACCCCAACTTCTCCCTCAATCCTGAGCACAGGGTTAAATATAAGATTGGCGATGTCGTGCGAGTGCGTACAGAAAAGACCTTCGATTCTGACCAGTTTACACATTACAATGATAAAGGCAGCTACCTTCTCAGCCGAGTGTTCCTGTCTTGAACTCTGATGAAACAATACCTGCATTTGCGTTGCCAAACTCAGCAGTATAACCGCCAGCTTGAACAAGAACTTCTTGTAAAGCATCTGCAGTAACTGTT